>JACXSR010000195.1:0-4419 GCA_035319845.1 Thermoproteota archaeon | reverse complement strand
CTCGCTCTCACCGTAGTACTTGGACATTATCTCGGGACCCGAGATGCTTATGAAGTGGGCATTGCTCTCGTTGGCCACCGCCTTGGCGAGGAGGGTCTTGCCAGTTCCTGGAGGTCCGTAGAGGAGTACCCCCTTAGGCGGCTCTATGCCCAGCTTCTGGAAGAGCTCAGGGTGCCTCAGGGGTAGCTCCACCATCTCCCTTATCTTCTGAATGGCGTCTTTGAGACCCCCGATATCCTCGTACGTGACTCTGGGTATCTTTCTCTCCTCTGGAGCTGGCTTCTCGCTTATTTCTATCTCGGTATCCGGCCCCACTATCACCGCATCTGCCACTGGCTGGATACCGACGACCACAAGCTCTATCCTAGTACCCAGAACGTTGATTGGTATTCTGTCGCCTCTAGTGAGGGGTCTTCCCTCGAGCAATCTTTTCAGGTATTCTTCACCGCCGAGCAGCCTCATCGGCTCGGTTGGGGCCAGCAAAACTTTCCTCGCCGGTTTGGCTATGGCTTTCCTAATCTTGACCGTGTCGTCTATGGCCACGCCGGCGTTCCTCCTCGTGTAGCCATCTATCCTAATGATGCCCTTACCGTAATCAGAGGCATAAGACGGCCAAGCTCGGGCAGCAGTTACCTTAGTTCCCTCGATCAGGATCACATCACCCGTCTCTATACCCAGTTCTGACATGGTTTCGGGATCTAGTCTGGCTATACCTCTGCCCACATCCTGAGAATGAGCCTCCGCCACGCGGAGTGTGACGTATTTCCTCTCTGAAGACATAATATCACCTCCTTTTCCTACTTCCCTATAAAAAAGATAGAGATTGTTTTCACTCTACCTTTATCTTTGTGCCCTCCTCCTTTATCGGCTCCTTCGGCTTTAATGTGATCTCGAGAATGCCGTTATTATACCTAGCCTTCGCTGTCTTCGGATCTACCTCCACCGGCAACTCGACTTGCGTCCTGTACTTTCTATCCCCATTCTCCGCCTTTATCTTAACTATCTTCTCCGTGGCCTCCACCTCTATCTTATCCTTAGTGACTCCAGGTATCTCTGCTATGACCTTGACCTCATTTGCTTTGTCATCAACCACTATATCTACAAAGGGCTCCCTGAATCCTGCCTCCTCCACAATCGGTGGTTTCACGTTGCCGAACCTTCTGATGATGGGCTTACCATCGGGACCTATAGTTATACTGAATCCGTAGACATACGGGCCGCGGATCTCTCCCTCGCCCTTCATGCTGGCGAAGATCTCATCGATCATCTTCTCGAGCTCCTCAAAGTCCTTCTCCATATCTTCTAAGATCCTCCTCCAATACCTGTCCCACCACATGCTCTCTACCTCCCATTTATCCAACAGGTTAAATTAATATAAAAACTTTACCAAACCTAACGTGAAAATCTCTTCAAGTTCCGGAGGATCTCCTCCCTCATCCAGAGGAGATGGGACTCGACAGCTTCCAATTCAAGTAATAAAGTATCTATATCCTGGATTAGGTTTGAAGTCCTCGTTACCGTTTCGCTGAATGAGTTCAGATCGCTCAAACTCTCGAGTCTCGATCGAATTTCGTCGAACCTCTCCCTTATATCTTTAGAGGGGGAAGTAGATGTTGGTTCTATCTCTAGAGCCCTGATCTGAAGTGAATCCTCCGTTAAAGTCACGACTAAGCGGATAGACCGTGATATCTTGTAGTACTTCCTAGGTCTCCCAGGTCCCATGTTCACCGAATACGACTCGACTATGCCCAAGGATTCGAGTTCTCTCATATGCTTTAGGGCTGCGGGCGGAGTTATGCCGAGCATATCGGCTATTTCTTTCAAAGTAAGGGGTTTCCTAGTTAGCATTGAGACTATCCTCCTCCTAGTTTCACCGGATAGGGCTTCGATTATGTCCTCGGCCCTCATTTCCCATCCGGTAAATTAGTATATAAGGAATTATTTAAGCATTATTTGGTGTGTGTTGGGGACCTCAACGTTCAATAACCGGTTTAATTGAATCACTGGATGGGTCTGTCGGGTGAGAACTTGGCTTCTAAGAGCGATGTCAGTGTTGAGGTAGCTCATGGTGTCGTATCCTCCAGAGGAGTCGCGATCATAGGAGTAATGGCGGCGCTAGCAGCGGTAGCTACCATGGTCATCCAAATACCCACACCAGCCACCCAAGGTTACATAAACTTGGGAGACACCATAGTCATGCTATCTGGCGTGCTCTTCGGACCCGTAGTCGGATCACTCTCGGGCGGGATAGGCTCCGCTCTGGCGGATCTCCTGAGTGGATACGGCCACTGGGCACCCTTCACTCTCGTTATAAAAGGTATAGAGGGGTTCTTAGCTGGTATGGCCAAGGATAGGGGCAGGATAACCTCTCTAATCATACTGGCCTTGGCCGGCGCTGAGATGGTAGCTGGATACTTCCTCGTGGAATGGTACCTCTACGGCTTAGGTGGAGCCCTACAGGAAGTACCGGGAAACACGTTCCAAGCGATGTCGGGAATAGTTTTCTCCTACCTACTAGCTCCCGTCATCAGGAGGGCGCTGGGAGAATGGCTTTGAAACACAGGGGAAAACTTCCCTCAGACTTCCTCTTCAAAAGAGTCGTTGGCAAGTTACCGATACAGGGAGAGGGAGTTCTACTGGGCCCCTCCTTAGGTGAAGACGCTGCTATACTTGAGATGAAGGAACCTCTGTTGGCCATCCACTCCGATCCAGTTACTGGGGGTGGGAGATTAGCCGGTTGGCTCTCGGTATATGTAGCATCCAACGATATAGCGACCAGGGGATTGAGACCTAAGTGGTTGCTCGTAGTTCTGCTTTTCCGTGAAGGCGTGAGTGAAAGCGAAATTTCGGAGCTTGTTGATCAGGTGGGAACCGCGGCTAGGGAGATAGGTGCCGTTGTGGTTGGCGGTCACACTGAGATCACCCCTGGGCTACCATTCAACATAGTGGTTACTACTGCGATGGGCACCGGTAAGTTCGTTCTCAACACTAGAGATGCTAAGGAGGGAGATGTCCTCATCCTAACGAAGGCGGCAGCATTGGAAGGAACTGCCATCTTGGCAACCGAGCTGAGGGATCTGCTGGAGGAGAGGGGATTAGATCCCCGGCTTTTGGAAAGGGCATCTGGCTTCATAAAGGAAATAAGCGTCGTACGAGATGCTATGATATCCGCCAACACTGCTAGAGCGATGCATGATCCCACGGAGGGCGGGCTCCTCGGTGGGGTTCAGGAAATGGCGCTGGCATCCGGAAACGGGTTCATCATATACGAAGATAGAATACCGCTGAGGGAGGAGACCATCGCCATATGCGAGGCACTTGGGGTAGATCCCCTGAGATTGATAAGCTCGGGAAGCCTCTTGGTAGCTGTGAGTGAGGAGAGGGTGGGGGAGTTGATTGATGAACTGAGGAAGGAGGGTATAGGAGCGTCCATTATAGGCAGGCTCACGAGAAGGGACGAGGGTATGAAGATAGTCAGGAGCAACGGTGTGGAGGAAGATGTGAGCGAGCCGGTCACTGACGAGCTGTGGAGGATCCTCTCCGCATGAACCGTTCAATTAAGGATCTCACCTAATTCTATGTTTAAAAAATAAACCTGGACGGGAGTCCGGGGATGCCCTTGGAGATCGTGGCATGCGCCAAGTTAGTTTACGATGAAACTCAGATGCCCGTAGAGGGAGATCGTCTTTTAGTGGATCAAGCCCCGGTAAAGTTGAGTGATATAGACAGAAATGCTGTTGAGGAGGCAGTCAGGATAAAGGAGGAATATGGTGGGAGGGTAACGTTAGCTGTTGTGGTTACAGGCCCCTTCGATGAGGCGATACTCAAGGAGGCCCTCGCCATGGGGGCCGATAGGACTTTGCTTGTGGAGGGGGATATCGTAAAGGGACACAACCCCTACAGGACAGCTCAGGCAGTAGTTAAGGCCCTGAAGAAGGATGGGCTCGAGCCAGATCTCATCATATGTGGTGAAGGATCTTCCGATCAGTACAGCTGCGCCTTACCGGCCATGATAGCTGAGTTGCTGTCACTTCCCGTCGCAACCTTCGTCGGAAAGCTGGAGGTGAGGGGGGGTAAACTCGTAGTGGAGAGATACTTGGAGGGGGGTTTCGAGGTGCTGGAGGTTCCAATTCCCGCGGTGATCTCGGTAACCTCGGAGATTAATGAGCCGAGAATTCCAACGGTCCTCCAGATAATGAAGGCCGGTAAGAAAGAGAAGAATGTCGTAGATGCTTCTCAGCTCGACCTGAGGTTCCCACCTATAGAGCTCATGGAGATGAGGGCTTACGTGAGGGAGAGATTGAGGGAGAAAGTTGAGGGAAGCGTGGATGAGGCCGTGGATAAGATATTAAGGGTCTTAGAGGAGAAGGGGGTGATTTGATGAGGATTGTCGTAGCTTCCGATCCTTATAACCTACCT
>JACXSR010000018.1:0-4433 GCA_035319845.1 Thermoproteota archaeon | reverse complement strand
TCTCTACAAGCCATCCTCCTTCGGCCTTGAACATGAACTGTCCCTTGGCCGGATCCGTGTACCCGTAAAGGGAACCGAATGCATATATTCCGTGCTTCATCTCAGACACCATCTCCTCGAACGTCCAGTCCCCTTTGTCTATGAATGTGTTAGACATCCTCACGATGGGGGGGTTACTGTAATCCATTGACCGCGCATTCCCGGTCGGCTCCAGCCCAAGCTTTGAGGCGGTCTCTAAATTCGTCATGTAACCGGAGAGCACACCATCTTTCACTATGTACTTGCGCTTGGACTCGGTCCCCTCGTCATCGTACCTGTAGAATCCGTAGAGTCCCTCTATGGTGGGATCATCCACAACGCTAACTACCTCAGAGCCCACTTTCTCTCCTAGCTTTCCTGTGAGAATGCTCTCGTTGTTCACAACTGCGTCTCCCTCAGCTGCGTGACCGAACGCCTCGTGAATGAATACACCAGCTAGTTTAGGATCTAGTATGGCAGGATGTGGTCCAGGGGGGGCTGGCTTCGCTGAGAGAGCTTCCACGGCTCTCTTTGCCGCCTCCTTCGCTATCTCGGTTCCCTCAATCAGTTCCAGACCCCCGATACCACCTCTCGACTCGAACGCGCTTTCCGTCACCCCGGCCTCATGAGCGAATATGTAAGCGACCAGTCTGACCCTAGGAAGGGTCTGCCGGACGCTGGTTCCCAAGGAGTTGATCACTCTAGTTTCCCTGAGCGTATCTCCCATTATTATGTTCCTGTTAGTCACCTTCTCCACGGATTTGGCTAGTCGGTCCTGCTCCTCAACCATGCGTATTTTCTCCTCTATGGGAGTCTGCCACGCTGGCTTCCTCCCCTTGACCTCGTAACTGCCCTTGAAGGAGGGCCAGTCCGCTTCTATCGGTTCTGTCCACTTTGAAGAAAGTTTGGCTAGTTTCACGGCGTCCTTGACAGCATTAGCTATCTCATCGGGCGAGTTAGCTATACCGAAACCCCACCCACCTTTGTAAAGGGCTCGAACACTTATCCGGAACTCTCTACCCCTAGTTAGCTCTCTCACAACGCCATCGATCATTCTGATCATGGTCATGTGGGTTCTCTCTTCCCTGACCTCGATGAAGTCCGCTCCTTCATCGAGGCCTAGGGATATGGCATCCTCCAAATCCATACGGAATTTTAATGGAGAGACCGATATAACCCTGATGATCTGTCCCGAGGGATGCCACCTGTGCTGCCTTGAGACCGAGATGATACTCACCGAGAGCGATGTAAGGAGACTAGAATCACTAGGATACAGGAAGGAGGATTTCTCAGAGTTCAGAGACGGATTTATTAGGCTCAAGAACATTGAAGGGAGATGTTTCTTTCTGAGAGATGGGAGATGTGAGGTATACGAACACAGGCCCTTAGGATGCAGAGCGTATCCAGTGATTTTCGATTTGGAGAGAGGTGAGTGCACTATAGATGATTATTGCCCAACTGGATGGACCATGGGTGAGAAGGAGTTTGATGAGAAATGTGGGTTGGTATTGAGCGCACTCAAGGAGCTCGGAGTGCTCAAGTGATGGACGATTTTGCTTCCGTCGGGAGGGAAGGTAAGTGGACACGCAATTGAGGGAGTTCTGCATAAACTCGACGATTCCTTGGAGAGGGGCACGACTTGCAGCCGACGCTAGATACTCAGTAAGATACTCAGGTAAGGACGTAGGCTGCTTTTACTCCAGCCCAACGCTCTTGGAGGAGGCTGTGATAGGATACCTGTTACTCATCAACGAATTTCATGGAAGGGCCATCTTAAAGGCAATTAAGGAGAGAGATAAGCTGGATTTCCTACTCGAGGTCGAGGAAGGTGGGCCTGAGCTGGCTAGTCCCGCTTGGAAGGACAATGCTGTCACTTGGGATCTGATCATGGATCTGATGAGCGTCTTCTCCAAAAGCATAACCAAGAAGGAGTGTCCCTACGCGTTCCATACGGTGGCATTGTATGGCCTCGATGGCGAGGAAGTGAGGGAGAAGCTGATTATAGTGGACTCCAGTAGGCATTCCGCCTTCATGAAATTAGTGGGATGGGCTATGAAAGAAGGATCCTCATTGGATGGCCTCACCCCCATAGCAATAAGCACAGGCAGGATATCAGCCGATATGATAAGGCTCATGTCAGCGGCTGGCATTCGTATAATCGCCAGCTTCAGGCATGTACTCGCTAGTGGTGCTCTAGAGGCCGATAGGTCTGGATTAACTCTCATCTCCAAGGATCACACTAGATCCCTGAAGGTCTTCACCCACCACTGGAGGGTGAGGAATGGACCGACCGTTTCCATCTCCTAGCTCTCAGGTCTCGACTCTTCTGATGTCTCCATCGCCATTTCGTCCACTGGGAATGTAATTACGGGATAGAGCATTCTAGGTATCCTCTCCTCGAAAGAGTCTTCATCTACCACTTTCCAATATTCTCCACAATCGCCGCATCGATATAGCAAGAATCCACCGTTCAAAGGTTGGGAAGAGATATTCTCGCTCCCGCAGAAGGGGCACTTCGACTCTGGGTGGGGCCACTCCATCCCGCATATCTCGCATTTGAGATATGCTTCCCCACCCCTCTTGAAACCCGTTCTCGTGTAGCTCCCGCAAATAGGGCAGAAACCCTCGAGCCATCCATCCATATCCACATTTTTCTCAGTGATTTCCCTCATCGCGATCAATACAGGCTGGAGGGTCCAGAGGGCGACAGCATTGACCAGATCCAAGTCTAGTCCCAAGCCGACAGCGACCCCCCTAGCGTAGTTCAAATCCCCCTTGATGGAATACCTAGCTAGATCGGCCGGGTTGAATTGACCTTCCTTGGCAGCTTCTATGAGAGTATCCAGTGCGCTAGAAAGTTCTTCCCGATGTTCCTTCACTTTGGAGGAGATGTTCCCCATTATTTCCATCCACAAGTCGTCTGGGAGGTCTACCTCCCCTGCTAAATCTAGCAGGGGCTTCTTTTCCCTTGATACCTCTTTGGCGAGCTCCCTGTACCTTAATTCCATTGGACTGAGATGGCCCCGCACTTTCGAGGACAGTTCAAGTATGGTCGCGAGCATATCGGCATAGAAGGCTAAGGAGGCGCCTAATTCCGGATTCTCTGAGGAGATCTTTTTGGCGATCTCCCTCAAGCCGCTAGGAGAGTCTTCCATTGTTATCAGATTGTCATGAATTGAGATATTAAAAAGGGATACATGGACACTGGCGGGGCCTTCCTCACTCAACCTTAACATATTCTCGGGACGATGACTCCGGATGGTGGTTCTAATATTCTCAGGCCGCCTGTCAGGGATTTGATGACGACCATACCACCGTATCTCTTGCTCTCCCTAACCTCCCCTATAATGGAGGCGTCCTCGAAACCCAAGTCCCTCATCATCCTCAGGATGTTCCCGGCCTTCTCCCTAGCCACTCCAAGGACAGCCTTCCCCTCGCATGCCAAGGAAAGTGGATCCACTCCCAACAGTTCGGTAAAGGCCCTCACTTCCTTCTTGATGGGTATCTCACCCTCCTCGATCGCGATTAGATAGCCCGTCTTAGATGCCCACTCATTGAGGGTCTGCGCCAGTCCCCCTCTAGTGGGATCTTGGGCAGCATGTATGGCGGAGCTGTACTCCTCGATAAGAGGTATCATGAGATCGTGTAAAGGTGCAACATCGCTCTCTATTCCTCCCTCTACCTCCAATCCCTCCTGAGCTGCGAGTATGGCTGCACCATGATCCCCTACCGTTCCACTAACTATGATCTTGTCCCCCGGCTTGAGGCTGGAGTCCACTATTATCCTTTCAGCGAAACCGAGGCCAGTAGTTGTGATCACTATGCCATCGAGTCCACCCTTAGGGATTACTTTCACATCGCCGCCCACCAGTTTGACGCCAACCCGTCTGAGTGTGTCCACCATGCTCTCAGTTATCCTCCTCAGATCTGCGAGGGGAAATCCTTCCTCCACTACTATCGAGTCGAGTATTGCCAATGGCTTGGCGCCCATCATGAGCAGGTCGTTTATGGTGCCAGAGGCGGCCAGCTCGCCTATATCTCCCCCGGGGAAGAAGTAGGGCTTCACCGTGTAGGAATCCACCGTGATGACAGCATAACCCCCCGGGATAGGTATAGCTGCGCCATCGTCCAGCTCGTCAGTGCCGACGCCTCCCTCCACCTTCTTCATCTTCTCTTCCAGCAGGGAGATGATGACCTCATTCAGGAGTTCCTGCGTCTCCTTTCCACCGGATCCATGGGCTAGCTTAACCTCTTCCCTCATTGGGATCCCTCTAGTGTCTTTATCATCTCCTCCCAGGCCTCTATAGTCTCCCTAGCCGTTTCAGGATCCATCTTCGAGATTATCACCCCTACGTGGACTATGACGTAGTCACCCGGACTCACCTCTTCAAGGGTAGCATCCACCTCCCTGAGCA
>JACXSR010000157.1:0-4445 GCA_035319845.1 Thermoproteota archaeon | reverse complement strand
ATTATGGCCCAGAAAGATCCCCCGGCGCACTCGAAGGCGTAGTACCCGAGATGACCCAGTTTCCTGACGTACTCCACATCCAGCTCGACGTAGGGCCAGGGAAGCTCAGGTACCTCCTCTTGGGCAGCAGATAACTTCAGGGGGGAGATCATGCTACCCACAGCCAGAACAGCTAAACCTTTTAGGAAATCTCTTCTCCTGACGTCCACCAAAGTAGAACACCCTGACGGGTGCCTTCTTAGGGTGTATATAAGCTGCCATGTGCATCCTTTGCAACCGTGCCAAATGACGTCTGCATAATAGGCTATCAACTATGTTTATATTTACCCGAATACGTATGTTAATGCATTTAGTAAAAATTATTCGTGAATTGCGGGGGAAGCAGCCCACACGGTGGTGTTACCGAACACGAGTTGCTCCACGAGTCCTTTATCTTTCAAACCCTTTAAAGCCTTGTATATGGTTCTCGAGGGGAGACCAGTCCTCTTCTTTATCTCGGAGGAGCTCATTGGCCCGAACTGCCTCAACACGTAGAGGACGAACTTCTCCGAGGGCGTCCCGGCGACCACCTTCTCTCTAGATCTTATGAGGAAGGTGTCCCCCCTTACCCCCAGCCTCAAGCTCTCTAAGGAGAGGACATCTTCCATCCTGACGTTACCTATGTTCACGTTGGGGCCCAGTCTCCTGATGAGCTCGACGTGCTGCTTGACCAGCGGGGCCTCGAATATGAGATCTTCAGGCCTGAAGATGGAGATGAGGGCTGAGAACCAGTCCGATTTGAGCTCCCCTTCATCGTCGAAAATGCAGGAAGCCCTACCAAACTCCCTTCCCTCTATGACTACCTTCCACACAACTCCACTCTCCAGAGCAGCCCTTATCTCAGCGATCACATCCTTGAGGGGAAGCCTCCTCCTAGGGTCTTTCTTACCGACCTCGAAAGTTACCTTGAATCCCAAGTCCTTGGCGTAGGTTGCGTAATTCAGCCTCTCCTCCAAGGGGATGTCCACTATTCCCGAGCTGATCTCCACGACATTGAACCCTAGGCTCCAAGCCTCCTCAAAGAGAACCTTGACGTTGCCCTTGACGGCCGCAAGCTCCATGAGCGTCCCACTTAAACCCACATCCACGTCGTACTCGTGGTAGTGGGCTATTCTCTCCTTGAGATTGTCACCACTTAGCAGGAGAGGCAGTCCCCAGCCTATCTTCACATAGTCTATGTAGGGGGACCGGTACTCTAAGCCCAAGCACTCGAGAGGATGCCCGAGCCTATCCAAGACCATGGTTACGCCGACATCTCTGGGCTTCTTCGACCGCCTCTTCACCACTTCATTCCGCAGATCGCCGAGCATCCTGCCAACCTGAAACGCCTAAATAATAATGTTAAGACCACCTTCCTGAACTCAAAACAGCTGTACGTCCAAAATATTAACTGGATATGGGAAAAAGAATGCTTACATTTGGAAAGAGGCGAGGACAGAACGGAAGCGAGGAAGACTGCCTCGAGGAAGCTCCAACTTCACTCTCGGAGTCGAATGAGGTCTCATCTAAAAGCATCTCTACTTATTTGGACAATTTCAATTAATTAAGGGGGCCAATTCGGTGCGATAGGGATCAGCTGGAGCATATTACTTGGGATGGTTCATCCCCCGTCGGGCCTTCCAATCACTATAGTATCCTCAAACGCTTGGGCCAGTTTCGGATTAGCGGTCACCACGGTTGCTTTCTTGTCAAGAGCAGTGGCTATGACAATAGCATCCTCAAACGGGATCTCTTCCTGTACCATCAACCTCCCAGCAGCCAGAGCAATGCCTTCATCGACTTGGGTTAGGGAGACAGGCCAGCTCTTCACTGCCGCCACAGACTCGTTCGCCTTTTTCTGGGAGAATTCTGTCCCAATGACGTGGTAGAGCTCGGCAATGGTGACGTAACTCACATGGACCTTTGCCTTCCCCTTAGCAGCGTTATCCAACAACTCCTCAATGAGATCAGATCCCCGAAGATCCGACAGGTATGAGATGATCGCCGTGGTATCAAGAACGAAGCTCATGCAACCTCACCCTAGCTTCAGATACCAAGGACACTGGATCGCCCCTGAAAGGTAAGATCCCCCTCCCCCTTTCCTTCGGTGGTGGAATTATCACTATCTCATCACCGAAGTCGAGGACTTCGACTTCTCTACCCGGTGATATTCCGTATTTTCTCCTAATCTTAGCCGGAAGAACGAGCTGACCTTTAGTGGACACTTTCGCCGGCATGGTAACCGGGTCTAGGTAATACGTTTTAAATAAAAGTATTACGAAAATCGAGCTTCTCCTCATCGTCAGATTTCGCCAGTGTACTTGACGAAACAACTTATAGTTATTGTTATATCTACAAAATCGATCTTAAAAACGGAGAAGTTATCCTGTAATATCCCCTGAAAGCTGTAGATCGGTCTACATACATATGTAATACGTTTTCTAAAAATGTATTACCAAGAGCGAGATCTCAGAAACAACTCTGCTACCTCATTTTCGGCTTCTGGGATGTAAGCTACGTAGATACGGTGATTAACTGGCTCGCGAAGATGATATTGAAAAATTGGGAGGAATCCCTCCTCAACGATCTCCAGTGCCTTATGATCGAAGATAGCTCATACTCAGGGCAACTCGAAGACGATTTTTATCTCCGGACCCTCCACCAAGCCGTTGTGGTTGGAGTCCAGCCATTCCAGCACCACGATTATCTTACCTCTCATCTCCCACTGATTCTCCAACAACCAAGTGAGAGCGGCTCTGGTGCCGATCTTGGTGATGCCTGCCACCCTAGTGGTGTGACCCTCCCTGCACTCCACGAAGACGACCCCGTAGTCCTTTCCCTCGCCTGTTCCGAGTCTCGTTCCGTTCACCACTATGGAGTCTTCCATTATCCTGACGCCATACTTGCTCCACGGCTGTGGTCTTATGGCCATCCACCCAACAAGCAACACGTTATCCTTCTGCCAGTATTTCGCCTTCCCTGACAGGTTCCCGAGCAGATCCGAATTGTACTCCATGTCCTCCGTATATCCCCTATACCTTGCGCTGTAGGGCCATCCATCGGGATAGGTTTCGCAAGCCTCGGGTGCCGGTGACGAGGTCGGCACTCGCTGGATCCTCCTCTCCTCCTTGGTGAAATGAGCCGTTACCTCATGGTCCTCGTTCATGTCGAATCTCAGTATCCTTGAGGTCACCAGACCCCCATCCAGCGTCCAGTGATCGAAGGACCAGCCAGCATTGGGCCTTGGGGTCAGGGAGACCTTCGAACCTGAGGGCACCACGTGGGTCCCCACCCCGTAAGGGGACACCTCACCGGACGAGGTCGGCTCCACGGACACCTTCAGCTTGTAACCGGATCTTCTTAGGGAGAGGGTGACCTGCGCGTGCTCACCCCCACTCATGTAGACGTAGAGGTTATCGCCCGAGACGACGACATCGGAAAGCCTCGCGCTGGCATGGGGAGATTCGCTCCCGACTGCCGCCTCGTAAGATCCAGATCCGAGCCCGTAGTCCTCTCCGTCGTAAGAGGTCTTCCTCACACTCCAATGGTCGAACTCATAGCCCGGACAGTTCAATGGGGTGAACTTATACCAGAGGTAAGCTTCCACATCTCTGCTGTCTCCATTTCCATACGTTCCCACGTAGGTGTAGGATCCGGAGTAGGTGTCGGAGACACCCATCCATATCGGGTTGCAGGATGTGATAGGCTGCCCATCGCCCGTCCTCACGACTCTAAAGTTGAAGGACGCGTCGACGAGTAAAGACACCGCTCCAGCGGTGAGAGGAACCGCGAGAAGCGAGATCATCAAAAAAGCCACACCTATATGTCTCATCAGTATCTACCACGATGACCATTTAGCTGTAATAAAGTTTTCTAAAAATATCAATCTTCCTTTATTATAGAAATCATATAATAACGATGAATTATAACATTTAAATTACTTCTTAAAAACGAGATAAAATTTACTCTGCTGGCGGTAAAGAGCGCGAATGCCCCCGATGCGGAACCTTAGGGGGAGCGAGCGATGCTTGGGACATCGAATTGGAACAATCCTCCTTAGGTCCCGCGCGATCGGGACTCCTAGGAGGTTTCAGGGGGAATAACTCGGGAACGGTTCAAATCCGGTATACTCTCGGGCTCGTAAAAAAGAAAAGGGATGGAAAAATCATGGCACCTCGTGCACGGCCGAGATCTCCTCGTCCTGCACCTGATGATCGTAGTTGGCGTCGACCCACTCCACTACCACGAGAAGCTTCCCGCTGGCCTCGAAGGGGTGGTTCAGCAGCCACATCAGCGCGGCCCTGGTCCCAAGAGGGGATGTCCCCGTGGCAATCAGGTTATTCGCCCCGCAATCGAAGTAGAGGATGCCATACTCCCTACCTTTTGCCGTCGTGAAGGTTCCTGAGTCGGTCTTCACATGATCCTCC
>JACXSR010000025.1:0-21351 GCA_035319845.1 Thermoproteota archaeon | reverse complement strand
ATTATAGTGCCACTCGCTTCCATCACGAATGTCGGGTGCGTAAGCCCGAGCAGGACCAGTATTATCCCCAGAATGAAGATGACCCAAGCGTTCAGGGGATCCGTTATGATGAGAAGGAAGGACACTCTTGCATCAGGATAGTATTCCTCGACATCCTTAGGCCAACCCATCTTCCCCAAAGCCTCTAGAGTATTCCTAGCCATGCAGTCAGCTATTCCGTATCTCAAAGCCTCTTCCGCCGTTAGAGCCAAGTTTTTCTTCACGAATAAATCAGCAGCAGTCGAATTCTTGCCAGAAACCTCAGCTAAGCTCTTCATCCAACTTGATAGGGCATTTATAACTTTCTCATCCTTGGGTCTCGGTTCAGCAGCACCTATGGAGGAACCCGGGCCCATGCATATTTTATCCGCGGATAGGGCGATGAAGGCGCCAGCCGAGAATGCCCTCCCGCCTGATGGAATGTAGACAGCCACGTGTAAGGGAGAGGAGCTTATGGACTCAACTATCCGCTCGGTCGGCTGGAGGAACCCCCCATCGCTGTTGAGGATGATGAGCACATCCAAGCCCTTGCTCTTGGCGAAGTCCAACCCCGACACGACGTATTCCGCCACGCCCTCAGTTATGGTTCCCTCCACTTTCACGACGAGGGTTCCACCGCCACCCGAGACATACAAGAGGGGTAGGACAAGTGAGAGCACAAGTAATATACAGAGCGCCGATTCTCTCATAGCTCCTGTATACAAATAACAGGTAAGAGAATTTAACCGTTGTTTTCCGAGAAGCCCACATCATTACTTCCCAGCGTATGCGTGCGCAGAGGGTACATGGCGTTTAGACATATAAATTCCATATTGCCCGTTATAGCGCCGTTGTCATCTTATTATAATGGAGAGACGTCAAACAATAGCGGGTAAAGAGGGTCTCTCTGAGGCGGGCGACCCTCTTCCAGAACTGGAAAAATCTTTTTGTTGAAAACGGGAAAAATACATGATCTATTCAAGCCTGTGCTCTCGTATCTGAGGTCAAGATTTATATTTGTCAGATTTCAGGGCTTATCTAACCACACTGGGTGTTCTAGATGAGTGGGAAAGACTTGGTAATAGTAATAGTCCTACTGATAGTAGGGCTCCTTATAGGATATTTTGCTGCGGGCCCCGGCAAGACCACCACTGTAACCGTAACACAGACCTCCGTCAAGACTGTGACTGTGACTCAAACTGCGGGCGCTCCTCCGCCTCCTACTACGACCAAGACGACTACTACCCAGCCGAAGGCCCAGATGAAGACCCCCGCCGATACCTTGATTATAGCTATGGACACCAGCGATGCCGTCTCTATGGATCCGGCTAGGGCATACGAGTTCACTTCCTGTTTCGTCGTTAACCAGCTTTACGACAAGCTCGTAGATTTTGAGCTCCCCGATCTTGTTAATGTAAAGCCTGAAGTGGCTGAGAAATGGGAGGTAAGTGAAGACGGTAAGGTTTGGACCTTCCATATAAGGAAGGGTATCAAGTTCGCCAGTGGTAATCCTCTTACAGCTGATGATGTCGTGTACTCCCTCCAGAGAGTTATCAAGCTCAAGCAGACTGCATCTTGGGTTCTCACCCAGTTCGTCTCAACTCCTGAGCAGATAGAGAAGGTAGATGACTACACCGTCAAGATAACCCTAGATAAACCGGTGGCCCCGAGCTTCTTCTTAGCTACGCTGACATTCACGACATCCTCTGTTGTAGATAAACAAGTTGTCGAAGCCCATGCCAAGAATGGGGACATGGGGAGCGATTGGATGACTGATCACAGCGCGGGTAGTGGGCCGTTCGTCCTCGAAAAGTGGGATAGGGAGGCTGAAATAGTCCTGAAGGCTAACCCATACTATTGGAAGCCGGGCCAGCCGGCTGTGAAGAGGGTGATCATAAAGCATGTTCCTGAACCGACCGATCAGCTCCTCCTGATAAAGAAGGGCGATGTTGACATCGCTACTGACCTAACCGCAGAGCAGGTCAAACAGGTAGAGGGTACACCGGGAATAAATGTGATAAAGGTGGAGAGGACGCACATAGTCTACCTGGGAATGAACGTCGCCGTTAAGCCGCTGGACAAGGAGGAGGTCAGGGATGCCATCAGGTATTGTATAGATTACGACAGTATCATAAACGACATCCTGCTCGGAGCGGCCATAAAGTGGCAGACAGTCATCCCGAAGGGCTTACTCGGGGCAAATCCGAAGACTCCCTACAAGAAGGATGTGGCTAAAGCTAAGGAGCTCTTGGCCAAGGCAGGAGTGCCCAACGGATTCACCATAGAGCTGACCACGCCGCCGACCTATCCGCAGATAGATATCGCCACTAAGATACAGGCTGACCTCGCTGAGTGCGGCATCAAGGTGAAGATCGTGCAGATGACTCAGTCCGAGATGTACGAGAAGTATAGGAAGCAGGGTCTACAGCTCGTGCTCGCGGGCTGGGGATCCGACTATCCAGATCCCGACAACAACGCCAAGGCCTTCGGTGACTACAGGGTAAAACAGCTCGCTTGGAGGAATTCTTGGTACGATGATTATGCAGCCGATCTCGCTGAGAAGGCCGCCGTGGAGTTCGACAACAACAAGAGGAAGCAGATGTACTTGGAACTCACTGATTACATACTCGACCACGGACCTTATGCGATCCTCTATCAGACCCTCGCCCAGCACGTAGCGAGGGACTACGTGAAGAACTATCTGCCCGATCCGACGTTCTTCCTCGAGGATCTCTCAAAGGTCTCAAAGGCTGGAGGGAGCTAATCCCTTCTATCTTTCTTTTTCTCTCCCGGGGGGTGGCTGTTGGACCTTAAGACGTACATACTGAGGCGTTTGGCCCTGATGTTGTTCGTCTTATTTGGGATAATTGTGATTACGTTTATTGTATCCCACGTAATTCCTGCAGATCCGATTGGAGCCATATTGGGACCTCAGGCTCCTCCCGAGCTGGTGGAAAAGGTTAGGAAGGAATGGGGATTCGATAAGCCCCTTCCGGAGCAATTCGTCGATTACATGGTGAACTTACTCCACGGAAACTTGGGGAAGTCCATAAGAACCAACAAGCCTGTGGCGGAGGATCTAATGAAATTCTTCCCAGCCACCATTGAGCTGGCTACAGCGGCGATGATAGTGGCTATAGCGATAGGAATTCCCTTAGGTATAATTTCGGCTGTCAAGAAGGACAAGTGGCCCGACCACATATCTAGGATCTTCGCCCTGATGGGTGTCAGCATGCCTGTCTTCTGGCTCGGGCTTATCTTGCTCTTCGTCCTATACTACCAGCTGGGAATATTCCCCGGACCCGGAAGGCTGGATCCTGGGATAGAGGCACCGCCCAGAATAACAGGGATTCTCACGTTGGATAGCTTGATTACCGGCAACTTCGAGGCGTTCACGAATGCTGTGTGGCATCTAATGCTCCCCTCATTCGTTTTGGGATACTACGCCTCGGCATCCATCACTAGGATCACCAGAACATCCCTGCTCGAGGTCATGACTCAGGACTTCATAAGGACGGCTAGGGCCAAGGGTCTGTCGGAGAGGGTGGTGCTGTTCAGACACGCACTCAGGAACGCCCTCATACCCACCACTACTGTAATAGGAATGGCCTACGGCAGCCTGCTCGAGGGAGCCATACTCACGGAGACTATATTTGCCTGGCCTGGATTGGGGAGGTACTCAACAGGGGCGTTCCTTTCCGTGGACTTCCTTGCTGTAATGGGATCAACTCTGCTGATAGCAGTGATCTACTCCGTGGCTAACTTGGTCGTGGACATACTCTACGCGTTCCTCGACCCGAGGATAAGATACGCTTGAAGAGGTGTTCTTATGGATATCAGGGAGAAGATCAGGGGTCTTGTGGAATACTTCAGGTCAGAGGACTTCAAGATAACGCTCATACTTGTGAGAAAAAGCCCCCTCACCATCTTAGGACTTGCGCTCACCGTGTTTCTGGTACTGGTGGCAGTATTCGCCCCGCTCATAGCACCATACGATCCCATAAAGCAAGATCTGAAGAACAGGCTCCAACCTCCTAGCTGGGAGCATCCCTTCGGTACCGATCAGCTCGGGAGGGACATATTCAGCAGAGTGGTTTGGGGGTCTAGGATCTCCCTATTCATAGCCCTCATAGTGGTTGCCATCTCATTCACCGTGGGAACCACCATAGGCATAATCTCGGGATATTTCGGGGGAAAGGTGGACGAGGTGCTCATGAGGATTACTGACATGTTCATGGCCTTCCCGAGACTCGTGCTGGCATTGGCCGTAGCTGCGGCGTTGGGCCCGGGACTCTTTAACACTATGCTGGCCATAGCCTTCGTATCTTGGGTCTACTACGCCAGACTGGCTAGGGCCAGCACCCTCCAGATAAGGGAGGAGGTGTACATAGAGGCAGCTAGGGCCATAGGAGCCAGTGACAGGAGGATACTCTTCCTCCACGTCTTGCCGATGGTCATCACGCCTGTTATAGTTCAGGCCACCCTAGACATGGGAGGGACCATCCTCACAGCAGCGGGCCTTGGTTTCTTGGGACTGGGCGTCCAGCCACCAACTCCTGAGTGGGGGGTGATGGTCAGTGAAGGTAGGAGGTTCATAACCGAGCAGTGGTGGGTATCGACCTTCCCGGGTTTCGCGATACTCTTGGCAACACTCGGTTTCAACCTACTGGGGGACGGGATAAACGACATACTAAACGTTAGGGCTAGGAGGTGATGGAATGACCAGTAAAGGGAAGGAAGAGAACCTCTTAGAGATCAGGGACCTCTACGTACGCTTCCACACCCTGAGGGGTATAGTCAAGGCCATAGATGGCGTCAATTTGGAAGTGGGATATGGCGAGGTCTTGGGACTCGTGGGCGAAACGGGTAGCGGTAAGACCGTAACGGGTCTGAGCATCCTCAGGCTGCTGGAACAGAACGCCGAAATCACTGGGGGAGAGATAATATTTCAAGGGAAGGATCTGCTGAAGTTACCTCTCAAGGAGATCTTAAAGATAAGGGGAAGAGACATCTCTATGATATTTCAGGAGCCGAAGGCCGCCCTGAATCCAGTCATGCAGGTTGGAGATCAGGTGGCGGAGTCCTTCTTGGTACACGAGGACATCTCCAAGAAGGAAGCTAGGGAAAGGGTCCTTGAGATATTCAGGAGGGTAGGCCTCCCCGATCCTGAAAGAGTATACAAGAGCTACCCTCACGAGCTCAGTGGCGGGATGGCACAGAGGGTCGTCATATCGATGGCGCTAGCTTTGAAACCAAAGCTGCTCATAGCTGACGAGCCCACATCAGCCTTAGATGTGACCATACAGGCGCAGATAATGGACCTGTTCCGTGAATTGATCAATGAGATGGGGACTAGCGTGATTTACATAACCCATGACATGGCCTTGGCCGCGGAGATAAGTGACAGGATAGCCGTGATGTACGCCGGTAGGATAGTGGAAGTGGCTGGTACTGAGACGATCTTCGAGAATCCGCTTCACCCTTACACCCAAGGGCTGCTGAAGTCTATACCGAAACCGGGATACAGGGGGAAGCTCTTCTCGATGGAAGGAGAGATACCTCCCTTGATAAATCCGCCCTCAGGATGCAGGTTCCATCCGAGATGCCCTAAGAGATTCGATCCCTGCGACAAGGAGGTTCCAAAGCTGGTGGAAGTCGAACAGGGGCATAAAGTAGCGTGTTTCCTGTTCGGAGGTGTGTCGCGATGATGCTTGAGGTCCAAGATCTCAAGAAGTACTTCCCCGTCCGCGGTGGCGTGATGATGAGAGTTATCGGCCATGTAAAGGCGGTGGACGGGGTCTCCATATCCATAGAGAAGGGGGAGGTCTTCGGCCTCGTAGGGGAGTCAGGCAGCGGTAAGACGACGCTGGGAAGAACCGTCCTCAAGCTAACTGAGCCAACTGGGGGGAGAATAATCTTCGATGGGAGGGATATAACCGATCTCTCTGGTAAGGAACTCATCCCTCTGAGGAGGGAGATGCAAATAGTGTTTCAAGACCCCTACAAGGCCCTCCATCCTAGGAAAAGAGTGAAGGACATAGTCGGTGAACCCCTGATAATACACGAGGGGGCAAGCGATACGGAAGTTAGGATCAGGGTGGCTGAGATGCTCAAGCTGGTCGGTTTGAACGTGGAGCACATGGACAGATATCCACACGAGTTCTCGGGAGGACAGAGGCAGAGGATAGTCATAGCTAGAGCTCTGATCCTGAGACCCAAGTTCATGGTACTAGATGAACCGACCTCAGCACTGGATGTGAGCGTACAGGCAAAGATACTCAACCTATTGAGCGATCTCAAGGAACAGTTTGACCTCACGTTCCTCCTGATAAGCCATAATCTGGCGGTGGTGCAGCACATGAGCAACAGGATAGGAGTGATGTACCTTGGGAAGCTCATGGAAGTAGCTCCCTCGCAGGAACTCTTCGACAATCCGCTTCACCCCTACACGAAGGCTCTGATATCAGCTATCCCGATACCCGATCCGAAACTGGCCAAGAAGAAGAGGAAAATGACCCTCAGAGGGGAGATACCCAGTCCCCTTCATCCGCCGTCCGGCTGCAGGTTCCACACTAGATGTCCCTTTGCTAGGGAGGTATGCGAAAGGGAGGAGCCGCCCTTGAGGGAGGTAGAACCTGGCCACTGGGTGGCATGCCACTTCTGGGACGAGTTGAAGGAGGTGGAGGTATTAAATGCCTGAGGACGAGGAGGTTGAGCTTGACTGGAGGGACTACCTAGCCTTCGTGATAGCCCTCCTCACAACCAACCTCCTCCCCCTCATCCTGATAGGGATCCTAATGATCGTCCTCTCCTATTTCATCGTCCAGCTTTTCGGCTAACTTCCTCCAGAGACCTTCTGAGTATAGATAGAGCTTCTCCCACCTGCTCAGCAGTTATTGTTATGGGGGGAGTTAATTTCACCACATTATGATGCCTCCCCACGGTTATCGCCAGAAGACCGTTCCTGAAGAGGGCATCCTTCAGCTCGGACGCCAACCTCTTTGAGGGCCTTCCTCCCTCCATTATCTCGATGCCTTGCACGCAACCTACTCCCCGAGCATCGGCTGCCGAATCGAATTCCTCAATCATCTCCCTCAACCCCCTCATCATCTCCTCCCCCCTCCTCCGAGCATTTTCTACTAGATTTTCTTCTCTAATGGCTTCTATCGTGGCCAAGGCGGCTAGTACTCCCAGATAGTGGCCAGCATATGTGCCGAGGCTGCCACCGCTGCAGAGGTACCACTCCTCAAGCAGGTCACCCCTGAAAGCCACTGCCGCCAAGGGTAGACCGCCGGCTATGCCTTTACCCATCACCACGATGTCAGGCCTCACCTCATGGTGCTCTATCCCGAACCATCTGCCGGTTCGCCCGAAACCGGTGTAGACCTCGTCAACTATCAGGATAGCACCCGTCCTATCTGCTATCTCTCGGAGTCCCTTAAAGAAGCTAGAGGGCGGGAACAGTATGCCTCCATGAGATTGGAGCGGCTCCACTATGATCCCAGCCAGATCTTCAGGCTCGACAGCTCTACCGATCACCTCCTCTTCTATGAAACTAAGCACGGCTCGAGTGCATTCCTCGCAATCATCGGCCTTCAAGGGACACCTGAAGCAGTTTGGGTAGGGGGCGTACACGGCTTCGGATGTCCTAGGTGAGACCCGCCTCATCCCCTCAGTGGGGGAGGACAACAGAGCGTATCCCGTGAGCCCGTGGTAAGCCCCGTAGAAGGATAGGATAACCTGCCTCCTCGTAGCAAACTTAGCCAGTTGAATGGCGAAATCGCTAGCCTCGCTTCCCGTTGTCGCATAGGCTATGGAGGCGTCATTAACGGGAACGAGAGATCTAAGTTCCTCCCCAAGCCTCAAGAAGGGCTCGTTGGGGGCGAGTAAACCGGAAAACCCCGTTAACCTCTCTACGCCTTCCTTCACCTTCGATACGACCTTCGGATGAGCCTGGCCGAGGGAAGTAGCGGCTCCACTGAAGTCCAAGAACCTCTTCCCATCCTTGGTCCATATCTCCGCCTTGAATCCCCTCTCGACGACTATCGGGAAAGAGGGGGGACACTTGAATATCCTAGGATAGAAATCCTCTAGCATAAGAGTATCCGACTTCTATTCCTAAATACAATACCTTGAAGTCGACATCAACCACCGGCCATGTAAATGGCCTCCTCAGCTATCTGAACCGCATGATCTGCCATCCTTTCTAGATACCTGAGGATGAGAGTCATGGCTACAGCGCAGGCGGGCACCCTCTCAACACCAGTCAGGACCCGCTCCCTCAGGTAGGACTCGTAAGCCCCATCAACCTTATCATCCATCTTCATAACCCTCTTCGCCAACTCCACATCCCTTTCTTCGACCGCCCTCAGAGCCTCCTTCACCATGGTCTCGGTTATCTCCGCCGGCTCCACTACTAGCTGGATATCGCACTGGCTCATATCCCTGAATAGGACGAGAGTCTGAGCTATGTTTCTGGCATATCTCCCGAGCCTGACCAGCCCATAGCTTATCTCCATGAGAGAAATGAGCGTCCTCAGATCCGAGGCCATGGGCTGGAACCTAGCGAGTATCTCACTTATCTTGATCCTCAGCTGTCCGTGAGTGAAGGACAAGATCTGAGCCCCCTTGTCGACCTCCTCCAGAACTGAGGTAGGATCGGCCTTACCTAGAAATGCCTCGACGCATTTTTTGGTCAAGGAAAGCGATAGCTCACTGGACTTGACGACTTCAGAGAAGACAGATCTTATCTCAGCATCCAGCAACGCCATTTTTCGGCATCCCTTGAACGAAAGCGCGGTCCGATTTTATTATGTTACCGCATACTTCAGCAGGGGATCGAAAGGTGAGTAAAGAGGGTTCATCCGGGCTCGTGTTCGTTGCATTCATGTTCATCGGAATGGGCGTGGGATACCTGCTCGGGAATACCGCAGCCGGTCTCTTTATCGGAATGGGCGTGGGATTCCTAGCTATGGCCTATCTTAAACCCAGGGAGAAGGAGATCGACCTAAGGAAGGAGCCTTGGGGATCGGTGATACTTGCTCTAGTCGGTTTAGGCTTCATATTCGGCGGGGCATCCCTGCTGTTGGGTTTCGAGGTACCGTGGGATAAGCTGGGCGGGATATTCCTCATGTTGATGGGGCTGGCCTTCCTAGCCATGGCCCTAGGAAAGAGGAGCTAGCCAAATATGGCTCTACCGAAGCTTTCCCTCTCCCTGAGCAGTCTGTACTTACCACTCTCTACCGCGACAACCGGTGGCAGCGGTCTGAGGTTGTACCTGCTAGCCATCGAGAATCCGTAGGCTCCCACATCCGCTATCACCACGATGTCCCCCTCACTAACCTTAGGCAGGTCATATTCGCCGAAGAAATCCGCGGACTCGCACACGGGTCCGGCGACTAGTACCCTCTCATTGGGACCTTCTGAATCTACCAGTATCCTGTGCCTCGCCCCGTATAGCGCGGGTCTGAGTAGGTCGTTCATCCCAGCATCTATCAAAATCCACCTCCTCCCTCCGACATCCTTGATGTAATTCACTCTTGTAAGCAAGTAGCCGGCGTCCCCGACTATGTACCTGCCTGACTCCACGAAGATGTGGACTCCCATCTCCTTTGATGCTCCACAGACTGCCTCAGCGTAGTCTCTCAGTGGAAACTCTCTCGATCCACTGTAGGGTATGCCGAGACCTCCTCCCAGATCGAGCACCTCGACACCGCCGTACTGCTCCACCAGGGAACCGAGCACCTCTAACGCATTGATGAAGGGCTCGATACTCATTATCTGGCTTCCTACATGAGTATGGAACCCTCGCACATTCATAGAGTCTCTGAGTGATCTAAGGAGCGAGAGGGCTCTTTCTGGGGGGAGACCGAATTTCGTTTCAGGCCCGGCCGTCACGAGACTCGGATGAGCGCCAGCTCCCAACCCAGGATTAACCCTAACCATAACGCCTGTCCTACCCAATTCCATCAGGGCGCTGGCCTCGGATTCGCTCTCGAGCGACACGGTGGCGCCGTAGTCAACTGCTTCGGCCAAGTCCTGTCTCGATGGACTCGGTCCCACCAGCACCACTTTCTCAGGGGGGACCCCTGCCCATCTGGCCAACATCACCCCATAACCCGATGGGACGGTAGCACCCGAACCTAAGGAGGAGAGCATCCTAACGAGCTCCGGCTCGTGGTTGGCCTTGTACGCGTACGCGATCGTGTGAGGGCACCTCAAAGCTGAATCCAATCTCAAGAAGTTTTCTCTAACCCTATCCATGTCTATCAGATATGTGGGAGTCCCGAACTCCTCCACTACATCACTGACATCAACCCCAGCTACCCTCAAAGGCTCACCTCAATCGTCCAATCATGGCCTCCACTGGTTAATTATCCTGCTCTTGCGGTAACCCCTCGCACGCCGACGACACTTCATTTATATGTTGGAGGGGAGATCCCTCACGGTGGTCCGTTGAGGCTCAACATCAAAGTTATAGCGCCTGCCGTCATGGCCGCCATCATGCTCATTGGAGTCATCAGTATGAGTTCTCCGCCCTCTCCATTAGGGAGCGAGGAGTGGCCCCTTCCTCCCGAGGACATGCCCCTCGAGAACATAACCTCGAACATGAACATCTCTAACTTCGTCTTCTTTGGAGGTCAACCTGTGGCGAGTCTGGGAACGGGACTGGACTTTCCACTGGGAAGCACGGCGTTCTATTACGTTGGAGCCTATAAAAACGATACGTTCGTGGCTTTCGTGCTGGCCAAACTGCCTGACCCACAGTACTCGGTTCAGTTCGGCGGCAGGGCCCTGAACGCCCTCAAGGAGAACCTTCCAGAGGAGAACGTGAGATATCTGGTCACCAACGAAGGGGGCTTCCTGCAGTATGAGGGTGAGAACCAGACCCTCGTGCTGTGGTACGGACACTCTTGGTACTTCGAGGTTATGGCAGGAAAGGGAGGAGATATGGGAAGGGAAGCCGTTCAGGCGGTGAAGAGGGCCATTTATGAGGCGATACAGAGGGTTCAGAGGGCCTGAACCCTTCCTCCCTCCTCGAAGATGGCCTTCAACCTGAGCTTCTCCTCCTTCACCACTAGGTTGCCCAACCCGGGGCCCTCTGGCACTATCCTGTATCCGTTCTCGTAACCGGCCCCTCCTTCGACGAAATCCTCTTTGAGCGATATGTCGGAGTCCAGATCCGTTGTCACCAAGTTCCTAGTGGCAGCAGCGAAGTGGACCCCGGCCGTTATGCTCACTCCTCCCTCCATCATGCAGCCTATCATGTTGGGTATACCGGCGGTTTCGCTTATCGCAGCTATTCTCCTGGCCTTGAGCAAGCCACCGGCCTTAGTCAGCTTTATGTTGATGTAATCCGCTGCTCCCATCTCCACAACCCTCAACGCATCCTCGGGTGTGTGTACGGACTCATCAGCCATTATGGGAATGGGACTCATGCTGGTGAGCATGGCCATGCCTTCCAGATCGTTCCACCTCACTGGCTGCTCCGCCAGCTCCAGATCATATCGATCCATCTCGGTGAGGGCCCTCATGGCCTCCTTCACGGTCCAACCCTGATTTGCATCTATTCTCAACCTTATATCCTTACCAACCGCGTCCCTCACAGCCCTGACGCGAGCCACATCCTCCTCTACACCAGTTCCCACCTTGAGCTTGATGATCCTGAAGCCCCTCTCAACTATCTTGAGAGCCTCTTCGGCCATCTCTTCGGGACTCTTTATTCCTATGGTGAAATCCGTCTCTACCTTCTCACGATAACCTCCTAGAAGATCCCTAACCTTCACACCGAGGATCTTTCCCTTGAGATCGAACACAGCAGTTTCAAGGGCGAACTTAGCTGAATTATTCCCCAGAATAGCCCTATCCATCTTCTCCTCTATCCTCTCGACGTCCATGGGATCCTCTCCAATTACGGCAGGAGCTAAGGTGTACATGGCGGCCACTATGGTATCCTCGCTCTCACCTATTATCCTCCGGGCCGGTGAGGCCTCTCCCCAACCGATTCTACCCTCGTCATCCATCACCTTGACGACCACATCGGTACTACTCGTAGATGTGCCTAGGGATATGGTGAAGGGCTGTAAATAGGGGAGATCGACAGTATAGACCTCTATCCTCTTGATGGGCATGAGATCCCCTGAGAGGCCCCCGTAACTAGGGATAAACTTACCCCCACGATCCACTCCCATGTTGGGGAACCTTTAATCCTGCGCGCGACTCGATTCATTGATGGCCAAGAAGTGTCCAGATAACAATCCCTACCATGTGATCGCCGAGCTCCAAGAACCGCTCGGGAACGGCAGGGTGAGGTGCTTAGCCTGTCCTAGGAAATGCATCATCCCACCCGGGATGTATGGCCTCTGCAAGACCAAACTAAATGTGGGCGGTGTCCTCTGCGAGGTGAATTACTCTAAGGTAAGTAGCGTGGCCATGGATCCCATTGAAAAGAAACCGTTCTTCCACTTCATGCCCGGGAGCTACGCCTATAGCATAGGAACTGTCGGATGCAATCTCTTCTGCGAGCACTGTCAGAACTGGGTTATAAGTCAGTCAGACCCGGAGAGCTTCCGCTATCTCAGGGATCTGCCGCCGGAGGAGGCGGTGAGAGAGGCAGTAGAGCTAGGAGCGTCCAGCATAGCCTTCACTTACAATGAACCCACGATAGTGAGCATGGAATGGGTTGTGGATGCTGCTAAACTGGCTAAGGACTTTGGTCTAGCGACGCTCAGCGTGACGAACGGTTACTGGAGCGAGGAGGCGAGGGAGAGGCTAATTCCCCTCATAGATGCGGCCAACGTCGATGTCAAGGCCTTTACCGATGACTTTTACAGGAAGGTGACCAAGGCACCCTTCCTTGAACCCGTACTGGAGACCGTGCTGGCCCTGAAGAGGGCTGGAAAGCATGTGGAACTGACCTACTTGATCATACCGACCCTCAACGATAGGGAGGAGGAGATAAGGGCTTTCGCTAGGTGGGTCGTTCAGGAGGTGGGAGACGACACTCCCGTTCACTTCTCCCGCTTCTACCCGCACTTCAGGATGAAGAACCTCCCCCCGACTCCGATCGAGACGATAAAGAGGGCTATCAGGATAGCGAGGGATGAGGGTGTTAAATTCGTTTACTCAGGTAATGTCCCGGGCGATCCCGACGAGAACACCTATTGTCCAAGGTGCGGCACTCTGCTGATAAGAAGATTCGGATTTACCATAGAAAAGTGCAATCTTTCTGAGGACAGGAGGTGTCCCGAATGCGGCGAATACATTCCCCTCGTAGGTCCGTGCACCGAATCGGGGGAATGGCTGGGATACCTATGATCAGTTGAGCATTTTGCCAATTGACATCGGTTTCACCGAAAGCCTTTTTAAGCAATACCCTTACTGTCCGGCGGCCGGTGAGATCCTTGGAGACCATCGTAGAGGCCGGCGTCGATATATTGGGGAAGATCCCCTGGAAAGACGCGTCTTTTGAGGAGAAGGTACAGGCCTTAAAAGAGATGTGGAAGGAAGGAGAGCAGATCAAGAAGCTACTAGAGGAAAGCACGGACCTAGAGGATGCGAGGAGGAGAATGTACGATTACTTGGCTTCGCTCGAGTGGGAGTTAAGGGTCGGCAGGATAAAACTCCATAGGATAGACTACTGGCTCGCGCTGGAGGCGATAAAGAACTTTAGGAACATAATATCCCCCGAAAACGAGAAGATAGCCACCTTCAGCACGCTAGAGTACCTCTGGAGACTCGCTAAGGAGGGGGAGAAGCTCCTAGATAAGGTCAGTATGGGCTTCATCCTCGAGTTCAAGTACCTGTTCAAAGCCATCCATGGTAACTCCAACTACGCCAAGGGCTGGATCCACGATCTACTCGGCGAGGAGAAGGCCAAGATAGTCCACGAGTTCTTGAGGATAGGGGGGAGAGAGGGGGCCATACTCAGGTCCGAGTACTTGGACGAGGTGGCCAAGCTGGTGAAGCAGTACTTCAGGAGGTTCACCTTCGGCCTCGACCCGAAGGTGATAGAGAAGAGGGAGCAGAACATCCAGAAGATCCTCGACTACTTCGGCGCCACTAGGGACGACTGGATGGACTACAAGTGGCACTTCAAGCATGTGTTCAAGAAGCTCGAGCATGTGGACATGCTGAAGGATCTGGTACCCCTTACGGAGGAGGATGTGGAGAACATAAGGATGGCCATAGAGAACAGGATACCCTTCGGCATCACCCCGTACTACCTGCACCTCTTCGACTTCGAGAGGGCGGATAGGAAGTGGGATCCCCAGGTGAGGGCCCAAGTCATTCCCCCAAGGTGGTATCTAGAGGAGATGATCAAGCACAGGCAGGACAGGAACTACGTGTTCGACTTCATGAAGGAGCACGATACCTCCCCGCTCGAGCTGGTGACTAGGAGGTACCCGATGATAGCCATACTCAAGGTGGCCGACACCTGCCCGCAGATATGCGTTTACTGTCAGAGGAACTGGGAGATAGAGGAGGCGTTCAGCCCCGTTGGCATACCACCCAAGGCCCTCATAGACAAGGCCATAGAGTGGTTCGCCAACCACGAGTCCATGATGGACGTGCTCCTCACCGGCGGCGATCCGGCCATCCTAAACGACAAGTACATGGAGTACATAATGAGCCGCCTAGCGGAGATAGACCACATCAAGAGCATCAGGATAGGGAGCAGGATCGTGGTCACGGTTCCCATGAGGATCACAAAGGAGTATGCCGAGATGCTGAGTAGCTTCATTGAGCCCAACAAGAGGAACGTTGCCTTCGTGACCCACGTTGAGAGTGCCGAGGAGGTCACTCCTTACATGGCTCAGGCCGTGAAGACCCTGAGGGATCATGATATCTACGTGTACAACCAGCAGGTCTACCAGTTCGCCACCTCTAGGAGATTCCAGTACGTCCTGACGAGGATAGCCCTCAAGATAATAGGAATAGATCCGTACTACAACTTCTATCCGAAGGGCAAGTTCGAGCAGAGGGACTTCCTTGTCCCAGTCGCCAGGCTCGCTCAGGAGAGGAAGGAGGAGGCCAGACTACTGCCCGGACAGTTCAGGACAGACGAACCGGTGTTCAACGTCCCCGCCCTCGGAAAGAACCATATAAGGGCTTGGCAGGATCGCGAGCTCATAGCCATCATGCCAGAAACTGGAAGCAGGATCTACGTGTGGCATCCTTGGGAGAAGGGTATAGCACCTGTTGATCCTTGGCCTTACGTTGATGTTCCCATCTACGACTACCTGATGAGGCTAAAGGAGGTCGGGGAGGACATAAAGGAGTACGAGAGTATCTGGTACTACTACTGATCCTCCCCCCTCCCTTATTTTCCCAAACGTTTTTGATGGAATCTCCTCCGGCTAGTGGTATGAGGAAAACACCGATAGTTCCTGTCCTTATCCTTTTACTGCTCATTCCCCTTGCGCACGCTCTAGCACAACCCATAGCGATAGCCGAACTCCCGGTGGGGTCTAAGCTAACTTACAGGTTGGGAGGCGTTTACGTGGGCAACAAGACGTACGAGGTCGTGGGATGGTCCTCCTCCCAAGGCAGGGACTGTAAGCTGGTCAGGGTTCACCTCTCCGTGAACGCTTCCGGGAGCTTCTTCTACAGGGGGATAAACTCGACCTCCGAGTTCTGCTATGACGATAAAGGTAGACCCCTCGAGGAGGTCCTACACATACCCTTGGAGTTCAATCTGTCCTACAGCACGGTCAAGATAACCTACTGGTGGGAGGACGATGAGGTATTCCCCCACAGGTCTCTGATAAGGCTTATTGGGGGGAAAAATGAGAGTTACGATGTGTTGCTCTCGGAAGGAGTTGTGATCAGGACATCAGACGGGAAGACTGAGAAGCTCAGGATTAACAGAGAGAACCTGTCGAAGGCGCTGCCGTTCGTCCCCGAGAGGCTCACAGAGCCCTACGTAGACCTATCATCCATCAAACTGAAGGAGGGATTCAAGAGAAGTTACGGTGAATTGAGGGTTAGGGTCCTCTCCTTGGAGAATGTCGAGACTCCGGCAGGTCTGTTCCCCTGCTATAAGGTGCTCCTCTCCGGCTGGACCGAGGACGGCCTGCCCTACAATTCCACCGTATATGTGACCGTTAAGGAACCTAGGTTCACCACCTATTACATCACCAACATAATAGGCATCAAGCAGACGGGTTACGTGGTGGAGGCCAGCATACCCGAGCGGGGAAATCTGAATTGGTGGATAATAGTGGTCCTCATCCTAATCGCGGTGATGCTCGTGTTGTTCACCATCAAAAAGAGGAGAAAGGTGGAAGGTGGGTAGGCTACTCGTTAGACGAGGATGCCTCTTCCTCTATCTCTAGCCTCTCTTCCACATCCCACTCGCTCGACTTAGAGAGCTCCAGAGCCGGCGTCTCCACTGGACCCTCCGGTATCGCACCCTGCGGCCTGAACATCAGGACCAATATTATTATCAGCCCTATTATGATGTACTTCATGTAAGTCACGTCGAATTCGACCCTTATTCCCAAGAGACTCAGGAAGGACGGGGAGATGAACTGGTCCAAGGCGGTCATTATCAGGGTCCCAACGATCACACCCTTGTTGTTTGCCATGCCACCTAGTATCACCATGGTGAGTACCAAGAAGGTTATCAAAGGCTGGAAATCGTCTGCGACCACTCCCTGAATGTAGAACGTCCTGAGCACCCCGGCTATGGCTGCGAGGGCGCTCCCTATGATCATCACCTCTCCCCTGACCCTCGGTACGACCTTTCCCAACGCCATCGCTGCTAGGTCATCGTCCCTGATGGACTTGAGTAGCCTCCCGAATGGAGACTTGGCTAATCTCTGCACGTACACGTATGCTAGGACGGCGAAAGCCACGACTACCGCGGTGTAAGCTAGGCTCCTAGCGTGCACATCTTTTATGAAGGAGAGGGGATTGGCAATCCCGGTTAGGCCCGTCAGGGCGCAGACAATTCCCTCCTCATTCCTCGCAATGATCCTTCCCATATCCCCTATGAATATGAGGGTTATAGCTAGGAAGTCCTCCTTCAGTCTAAGTGCCGGATAGGATGCGGCATATCCAAATAGACCTCCCACGAAAGCTCCTAGCACGAGGGAAGCGATGAATAGACCCACTGCCTCGGCCGGGTGGGAGCTCAGATACTCTGTTCTCAGCACGGATGCTTGTCCTGAACAGTACCCTGCCTTGATCCCAGCTATGTAGTCCACGACCCTAGCTGTGAGGACGCCTGCCATGTAAGCTCCAACCGAGATGAAGAAGACATGGCCGAAGTTGGGTATCCCACCGTAACCGTACTCCATGTTCAGGCTGAGGGCGGCGATGAGATAGATAGCGAACAGCACCACGAAAGACGTGAAGATAGGTATATACGAGGCTAGGAACTCTATCTGCACATCACTCACCTCCCCTGCTCATCTTTTCCTTTATCCATCCGATCACGTCGATGCCAGCGAAGCCCGTTGGTTTCAACAGCAGGACTATGACGAGTATCACGAAGGATATCAGCGGTCTGTAGGCCGTGCTCACGTGGAAGTACGTGTTCATGAAGGTGATGCCGAAGTTCTCGGCAAATCCGACTATCAGACCTCCAGCTATGGTGCCCCAGAAGCTGACCAGTCCCCCTAGGATAGATGCGGCGAATATCCTCAGTAGAGCATACCACCCTATCTCGGGGGTTATCACGGAATATGCTGACCAGAGACCACCCGCTATACCAGTTATGCCACCGGCGATGAACCACATGAGCCTCCTAAGCGTGTATATCTTGACTCCAGAGACCCTAGCTAGGTCCTCATTGTCAGCCATGGCCCTCAGGGCTTTCCCCGGCTTGGTGTAGTGGAACATGAGGTGCAGCAGCACGACGCTTGCTATCGTGATCGGGAACACCCAAAGGTGTATGGTGGTTATACCTGCCCTGCCGAACCTCCCAATCAGCTGAATGTTAGCCTTCGCTTGGACGGTGATTACCGCATTTAGATCAGCGTAGATGAACAGGATGTACCTGACGAGGAGACCTATGCCTATGCTGGCAACGAGGAGGAAGAGAGGCCTGGATCCCCTCTTGATCATGGGTTTGAATACTCCCTCATCCATGGCAACCGCCAGAAGGGCGGAGGCAAAGAAGGCAGCGATTAGGGACTCACCAAGCCCGTATCCCATCCAGTTGACGAGTAGAGCCGTGATGTAACCTCCCACCGTCACCAGCTCGGCGTGCGCAAAGTTCGCTATCTTCGTGACCGAAAAGGACATGGTAAGGCCCAAGGCCATGAGGGTATACAAGCTCCCTAGGGTCAGGGAATTCATCAATGGGACAGACAGATCCATAAAATCACCCTCCTTTCACTTCTTACCCAAGAACGCCTCAACGAACCTTTCGTCAGCGAGCAGATCCTTTCCTGGACCCTTCATCACTATCCTGCCACTTGAGAACACGTAGCCAATGTCGCAAAAGCTCAGCGCCCTCTTCGCATGCTGCTCGACTAGGATGACCGTGACGCCAGTATTGACAATATCCCTTATCTTCATGAAGATCTGGGTGACCACCTTTGGAGCCAGGGCGGCCGCCGGTTCGTCCAATAGGAGCAGTGTGGGTCTACCCATGAGGGCCATCGCCATCGCGAGCATCTGTCTCTCTCCACCGCTCAACGAGCCTGCTTTCTGCTTCTGCCTCTCCCTGAGGATGGGAAATATGTCGAGGATCTCCTCCATGTCCTTCTTTATCTCCTCCTTATCCTCCCTAGCGTAGGCGCCCATTTCTAGGTTCTCCTTCACAGTGAGATTTGGAAAGACGTTGTTAACCTGAAACACGAACCCTAATCCTTTCCTGGCTCTCACTTCAGGGGGAAGTTTCGTGATATCCTCTCCGTTGAAGATCACACTTCCGTTGAAGACCCTAGTCAGGCCAAAGAGTGTTTTGAGGAATGTGGATTTTCCGGATCCATTGGGCCCCACGATGGCTGTGATCTTACCTTTTTCAGCTTGAAAATTTACATCTTGAATGATGACGGCCTTCCCGTACCCAGCAGTGAGATCTCGGGTCTCGACGATATACTCCACCATTTTCACTCACCCAAGTAAGCATCTATAACCCTGGGATCCTTGTAAACGCCGTCAGGGTCTCCATCATAGATAAGCTCCCCATAATTCATCACCAAGACCCTCTCCACGTAATCAAACAGGATATCCAGCCTGTGCTCTATGATCAGGAAGGTCAGTCCATACTCATCCCTTATCCTCACTATATGGCTGAAGATCTCTCTGGCAAGCTTGGGGGCCACGCCAGCTGCAGGTTCGTCCAGTAAGAGAACCCTAGGCTCGGACATCATTGATCGGGTGATCTCAACTAGCTTCATCTGTCCACCGCTCAGCTCAGTGGCCCAGTTGTTCCTCACCCTAGAGAGCCCGAACTCCCTTATGGTCTCCAGGGATTTCCTCGCATACTCCACCTCTTGGTCCTTCCATAGATGGTGGAGTGGGGCTATCAACGGATTCTCACCCTTCTGATCTCTGTGAGCCACCATAACATTCTCTATTACTAGCATCTTCTCGAAGAGCCTCGGTACTTGGAAGCTCCTGACTATCCCCCTGTGGTATATGTCCCAGGGATCCAATCCCGTTATGTCCTCCCCCTTGAAGAAGATCTTGCCTCTGTTGGGCTTGTAAACACCCGATATCACGTTAATAAGCGTGGTTTTCCCGGAGCCGTTGGGTCCGATCAGACCCACGATCTGACCCTCGTGTAAATCAAAAGTGACACCATCGACGGCTCTTATACCACCAAAATACTTAGCAACATCTCTAACTTGTAGGATAGCGGTCATACTATCACCAAAAAGGGGAAAGAGAAGGGAAGGAGTTTAGGGCTGCTCGTAGAAGGTCGTAGCCTTAGTGGTTCCATCGTACTTGCCTATGGTCTTGAAGGTCCACTGGCCGTCCACGACCCTCGGAGCCACTATGTCGTATATAGGCACGGCAGCGTCACCGTACTCGTCTAGCAGCTTCCATCCAGTCACTCCGTAGAAGTGCTTGGATATGTGCGGTACCAGCTTCTGGAACACCCTGCCATCATACTTGTGGGCCACCAGCACGGTCAAGCCAGCGACCCAGGCAGCGTCGTAGGCGTAGAACGCGTAAGTGCTGGCCTCGGGAGACTCACCGAACCTCTTGGTGTACTTCTCTATGAACTCCTTTACCAGCGGGTTGTCCTTGGATCCCACGGCTGGAGTGGTGACCATGAAGTGCACGCTCTGGAGGAACTTAGCGATGTCCTCCTTGGCCTTGGGAGGCAGGAAGGTGGCCCTCTTCATGGAGTCAGGTCCGAACCATCTGACCTTGCTGAGCGTCGGATCGAGCCTTGCAGCCTCGAGTATCTTTATTCCATCATCGTCGAAGGCTATTATGACGACACCGGTCTCGGCATCGGCGCCGAAGTCGGCGACAGCGGAGCTAGCCCTCTCCACATCGGCGGAGAGGTCAGGCTGGGTGTGATCGTACACGATCTTGACTACCTGTCCTCCAAGCTTCTTGAAGTTCTCCTCTATCAGGTCAGCCAGACCCTTGCCATAATCGTCGCTCCTAGCCATTATGACCAGCTTCCTGATACCCTGATCCCAGATGATCTTAGCCAGAGCTGGGCCTTGGTACTTGTCAGGAGACGGCATCCTGAAACAGTAGTCGTCCTTCACCATAGCGGCGGTTCCAGTGCTGCTTGGGCTTATGGCAGTCATATGGTGGGACTTGGCGTAGTCTAGGATGGCCTTGCACTCGCTGGTGGCGAGCGGCCCGACGACCATCTGCACCCCAGCGGATGCCAGCTTCTCGTATGCAGCTATGGCACCCTCAGCGGATGTCTTAGTGTCCTCGTGGATGTACTTGAGTCTGACAGGAGATCCAGCCTCCTCTAACATCGCGTTTATCTCCTCTATAGCTAGGATAGCAGCGTTTCTCCTCCTAGGACCGTCAACTGCGTATCCTCCAGTAACGGCGATGGCCAATCCGATCACATACTCCTTCTGCTCAGGTGCTGGAGCCCCAGTTCCGGTTACGGTGACCGTCTTGGTGATGGTCTGCGCACCGGCACCGCCCACGGTGACGGTGGTGGTGGACACGCTCACCTTGCCAGGAGCGGCCACATAGCCCAATAGGATTCCTATGATGAAGAGGACTATAGAAACTACTCCCCACGCTTTCGAACTCATTTACTCACCCCTCACAGGGCTTCTTAGGGAGCCTAGCGGTATTCCCCATTCTGATACTCTTAAAATTTACGGTAAAAGTATGAATGAGGCTATAAGCGGGCTCCTCCTCAGGAGGGATTAAAATAAATTGACA
>JACXSR010000030.1:0-4548 GCA_035319845.1 Thermoproteota archaeon | reverse complement strand
CACGACGTCCTAAATTGAGGGCACGATGTGGGATGTCTCCTGCCCTCAATACCCATCAGGGTGAATGGGAGCCTACCTTACCGGATGAGGGGCACGAAGCGTGGGAATTCCCACAATATTTAAAAGTTTCCATTCATTGAAATTATTAGGGAATTGGGAGGTGAAAGATTTTGAGAAGAAGGGGGGCCTCGAAACCCGTCACGATTCTCGTCTCCTTGATTGTCGGTATTCTGATCGGCGCGTTCGTGGGATACGCCCTCGCCCCTCAGGCTCCCGCCCCCTCGACCATCACCGCCCCCTCAGGGGAACTTGAGAAGTTGAAGGCCGAGAATGAGCAGCTTAAGGCCAAGGTTGAGGAGCTAACTAGGAAGCTTGCGGCTAGCGGGGAGGGCGAGATAACCATAAGGGTGTGGACCATAGGTCCGGACCCGCCGAGCGAGTATAGGCTGAAAAACTTCCAGATAGCTGCAGACATGCTGAACAAGTGGCTGGCAGCCCTGGGATCCAAGGTCAGGGTCAAGATAGATGGCCAGTTCTTCGTGAGGCCCGTGGAGTGGGGCGAGTACAAGAACAAGTTCTACTTGGCCTACAAGTCTGGGAAGGCCCCTGACATCTACTTGACGGGTCACGAGGATGTCGGTTTCTTGGCCGCTAATGGCTACATAATCCCGTTGGACGACTACATTAAGGAGTATTGGGATGTGGTCTACTACGACGTGATCCCAACCCTCTGGGAGGCGGTCAAGTACCAGGGCAAGATATGGGCCGTCCCCCAGGACACCGAGGCCAGACCCATTTACTTCAGGAAGGATGTGCTGAAGAAGCTGGGATGGAGCGATGAGGAAATAGCTCAACTCCCCGAAAAGGTCAAGAAGGGGGAGTTCACCCTGAAGGACCTGCTGGAAGTCGCGAAGGAGGCCGTGGACAAGGGCCTCGTCGAGAGGGGCATACTCCACAGGGTCAAGGAGGGATACGATTACTTCCAGTTCTACCTGGCCTACGGTGGGAGGCTGTGGGACGCCCAGAGCGGGAAGATGGTCTTCACCAAGAGCGCCTGGAAGAAGACCCTCCAGTGGTTCCACGACGCTGTCTGGAAGTACAAGGTGATAAGCCCGACCCAGTTCTCCGGTGATTGGGACAAGGACTTCCACGGACCGTTCACCCAGGGCAAGGCACTCTTCCTGTCAGGCGGAACCTGGCACAAGGGGGAGTGGGTGAGCAAGGGCCTGCTGACCAACGAGGAATTCAACGAGAACATAGGATACATGCTCCACCCTGCCGGTGAGCCCGGAAAGAAACCCGTGACTTTAAGCCACCCGCTCATATACACGATAACCAAGCAGGCCCAGGAGAGGGGAGTTGCCGATGTCGCCTTCCTCCTGATAACTCTGGTGACCGATCCTCACCTGAACGCCAATCACGCCGTCCAGAGCAGCCACCTGGCCATCCTGTACAGCGAGATAAGCGATAGCAGGTACAAGAAGGAGCCCTTCCTCGCTGACGTGGCCTACATGCTGGACTACACCACCTTCATACCGAACCACCCCAAGTGGGGCGACTACAGCAGGATAGTGTTCAACGTCCTCAGGGGAGTGGAGAGCGGGGATCTCACGCCGGATCAGGCCTTCAATGAGTTGTTGAACGGGATAAAGGGGCTCGGATCCGACGCTGTCATAATAGAGGACTGAACCTCTCCTTTTTTGTTGGGAGGTGTCCTTCTGGGATCTCGTGTCAGGAGGAAGTACTTGGCGGTCTTCCTCGCCCCGAGCTTTGCCCTGATAGCGGTGTTCTACCTGCTCCCCGTGCTGCTCACGCTCCTCATAAGCTTCACCGACATGGACTACAGCTTCCAGTGGAACTGGGTGGGACTGAAAAACTACGTGCAGATGGTGAGCGATCCCATCGCTGGTAAGGTCTTCAACAACACGCTCCTCTACGTGTTCTCTACCCTGGCGCTCTTCAACGTTGGAGCCGCTCTGCTGATCTCCCTCATCACCGTTCACATACCGGAGAGGATCGGACAGGGATACAGGGCCCTCTGGCTCCTCCCTAGGATAACTCCATCCACCGTGTACGCCCTACTCTGGTTGTGGGCCGTGAGACAGGATCCCACCGCCCTCTTCAACTGGATCTTGGGGTTCTTCGGTATGGAACCCGTGAACTGGCTCCACAGGCATCCCTGGCCCATTGTCATCCTGGTGAACGGATTCGTGGGGGCGTCCTTCGGGATGATAATATTCACCGCAGCCCTGAAGAGCATCCCCGTCGATTACATAAGGGCCGCGAGGGTGGACGGAGCCTCTACCCTCCAGATAATAAGGCACGTGGAGTTGCCCCTGATAAAGTGGCCTCTCATGTTCGTTACGGCTTATCAGACCCTGTCCCTGCTCACATCATACGAGTACATCCTCCTCGTGACCAACGGAGGGCCGGGCTATTACACCACCGAGGTGTGGGCGCTCTACAGCTACCACCTGGCCTTCGCCCAGTACGGGGGGATAGTGAAGTTCGGTTACGGTGCAGCCCTGGCCACTGTGCTCGTCGTCCTCGGCTTGGTGCTCTCCATAGTGTATTGGAGGGTGTTCAGGCTGAGGGAGCTGATGGTGGAGCCGAAGATAGAGGTGTGATAATGAGGAAGCATCTCCCGTGGATCGTCTTCATGGCTCTCCTCACCCTTCCAATAGTTCTTCTGTACCTTCTACTCTTCGTTCAGAGCATCTCCGAAGAGGTAGTGGGGATACTACCCGTGAACCTCACCCTCTCCAACTGGGAGTTCCTGAGGGACGGGAACATAAGGGTCCCCGGTACGACGACCCAATACTACCCCAACGTGTACACGGTCACGCTTAACACCCTCGCCCTAGCGCTGACCGTCGCATTTCTCGAGCTAGTGTTCAGCTCCCTCGCTGGATACGCGATCTCTAGGTACAAGTTCAGGGGAAGGAGCGCCTTCCTGGCTCTGGCTCTCGTCCTCCACTCGTTCCCAGGAATAACCCTGCTGATCGCCCTCTTCTACATCCTGAATGTCATGGGCCTTTACGACACTCTGCTGGGCGTGATAATAATCAAGGTGGCCTTGGACATGCCCCTGGACATCTGGATAATGAAGGGATTCTTCGACGGCGTCAGCTGGGACATGGAGATGTCGGCCCTAGTTGATGGATGCAGCAGGCTCCAAGCTTGGTGGAAGGTAGTTATGCCCAACGTGAGGAACGGGCTCATGACGGTTCTGATCTTCGGCTTCCTCTCCGGGTGGAGCGAGTTCATCTATGTCCTCACTTTCATTTCAAGCCAGGATTACTGGACCTTCTCCATGCTCGTCTACGCTCTCACCACCGGAGAATACTCCTACATAAATCCGGGCGTGACATCCGCCGTCGCCATAATATACATGATCCCAGTGGTCCTGTTCTTCCTGTTCGCTCAACAGTACCTCCTTAGGATCCAAATAGCCGGGAAAGGGGTCTCTTAACCCCCTACTTTATTGCACCTGCCCAATCCAGCGGGGAAAATGAGTTTCACGCCCTCCTGTCAGGGGGGAGCTTCGAGAGGGGGCAGAACCGGAAGGAAACCGGCGAGATCATGAGAGAGGACACGGCATGGGTTCAAAGTATGCTCTTCCCAGTTGCCCTGTCGAACAGGTAAACCTTGTCCGGGGGTATCCTGAACCTCACCCTCTGACCCATCCTGAGATCGGAGTCGATTCCGGTGACTGCCTTCACGTGCAGTCCATCTAGGGAAATCGTCACCAGCAGTTCCCTGCCCAGAGGCTCTATCACGTAAATTTCCCCCTCCAATTCTCCCTTATCGGTAATCTCCACATCCTCAGGCCTTATACCGAGCACTACCTCCCCGGGCGCATCGTCCACTGTCAGGCCGTGCAGCTCGATGATCCTGCCGTCGAACTCGAACCTCGGTGGCTCGCCCATCACCAGAGTGCCCTCGATGAAGTTGGTGGGAGTCGTCCCTATGAAGCCCGCGACGAACATGTTCGCGGGCCTCCTGTAAAGTTCCTCGGGGGGACCGTACTGCTGCAACCTCCCGTGGTTAAGGACCGCGATTCTATCGGCCATGGTCATGGCCTCGAGCTGGTCGTGGGTCACGTAGATGGTGGTGATGCCCAGATCCTTCTGGAGCCTCTTCAACTCGCCCCTCATCTCCACCCTCAGTTTCGCGTCTAGGTTACTGAGGGGCTCGTCCATGAGGAAGAGATCGGGCTCCTTCACCAAGGCCCTGGCCAGGGCTACCCTCTGCTGCTGACCCCCGGACAGCTGGCTAGGCTTCCTCTCCAGCAGGTCCTCTATATGCAGTAGTTTGGCCACCTCCCTTACTTTCCTCTCTATCTCCTCCTTGGGGACCTTCTTCAACTTCAAGGGGAACGCTATGTTGTCGAACACCTTCATGTGAGGGTAGAGGGCGTAAGTCTGGAAGACCATCCCCACGTTCCTGTCCTTCGGCTCCAGATCGTTAACCACTCGATCGTCGAAGTATATGTAGCCCTCTGTAGGCCTGTAGATACCGGCTATCATGAGCAGGGTCGTGGTCTTG
>JACXSR010000036.1:0-4601 GCA_035319845.1 Thermoproteota archaeon | reverse complement strand
TCTCTCGAAATTGGCGGTTATCACAATGCAAACGGGGGCATCTCTGACCCAACTCTGGTCTAACGCGGCCCTTGCTAGCTCCTCTGAGAAGTCCCCGGTTTTCACTAGGTAAAGGCGGTGTCCCATTGGTTCGTACAGGTAGATCCCGGGGGCTAATCCCCTAACCCCTCCTCCCCTAACTGACACGTAGAGTACCAATGGATAAGTCGCTCCTGCACTGGGAGCAGCTCTGAAACCCTTCTCCGGGAGAGTAATCCCCTGAGCAGCCCATAAAAGCTGACCGAGCTCCTTCAGGGTGAGTGGCTCCCGCAGATAAACCCTTACGGATCTCCTCCTGTATATCGCCTCTTCCACGCTCATTTCCCCAATCAAAGAAGGTTCAGGTAGTGCTATGACCCGTTCTTCGACCTCCACGATGCTCGGCATCACCTCGAATCTAACCGCCCCCACGTACAGGGCCAGGTAGATGCTGAACAGGAGGAAGGCTAGGGAGATAGGAACGCTCTTGCTGGGGGGTGGGTACCTCATCCATGATTTGTCCGGGGGGCGGGGAAAAAGGTGCCTGCTAAACTTTTTAACTTCCCAGTAGGGGGAGAATCGGTGCTGCCTATGGGTGACGGCCTTTGCTGAGATAAGGGTCTATAACACCTTGTCCAAGTCATTCGAGAGATTCGTTCCCCTCAACGGTAAGAGGGTCTTCATGTTCGTTTGCGGCCCCACAGTCTATGACTACTCCCATCTGGGGCATGCAAGGACCTATGTGTTCTACGACACCCTAGCTAGGTTCCTCAGGAAGATGGATTATTCCCTCTTCTACCTCCAGAACATCACGGATGTGGACGACAAGATAGTGAACAGGGCCAAGGAGGAGGGAAGACATCCACTGGAGGTGGCTAGGGAATTCGAGCGGTACTACCACGAGGACATGGTGGCCCTGAATGTGACCAGCGTGAACCTCTACGCCAGAGCCTCGGACTATCTGCCGGAGATCTTCGAACAGATAAGGGTCTTGCTGGAGAAGGGACATGCCTACGTCACGGAGACAGGGGTCTACTTCGATATAACGACCTTTCCGGACTACGGCAAGCTCTCTGGCCAGAGGCCGGAGGAGCTGAGAGTACACAGGATAGAACCCGATCCCACCAAGAGGAACCCCGGGGATTTCGCCCTGTGGAGGAACAGACCCAGAGAGGAGTTCGGATGGGAATCCCCTTGGGGGTACGGAAGGCCCGGTTGGCATATAGAGGACACGGCCATATCCATAAAGCACTTCGGGAAGCAGTACGACATTCATGGAGGAGCGATAGAACTGGCCTTCCCCCACCACGAGGCGGAGATAGCCCAAGCCGAGAGTTACACCGGCGTGAAACCCTTCGTCAAGTACTGGATACACACGGGACTCCTTACTGTGGAGGGCGAGAAGATGTCCAAGTCTTTAGGGAACTTCGTGACCATAAGGGAGGCGCTGAGAGAGTACGACCCCAACGTACTGAGGATATTCTTGCTCTCCAGGCATTATCGCTCCCCCATAGACTTCAGGTGGGAGCTACTGGATCAAGCCAAGAGCAGTTACGAGAGGATCGTCAATGGTTATGGGAACCTCTTAGATATGGATGTAATCGAGGAGGCGGGAGAGTGGGAGGAAGAGTTCCTGAAGAAAGTCAGGACGATCAGGCGCGACTTTTTCGCCTCGATGACGGACGATCTAAACACTGCCGAGGCGTTAGCCCAGCTCTTCGAGCTGGTCAGAGCCGTGAATGCTTATTACGAGGAGAGGGGACAGCTCACCCAAGCCGGCAGGGCCGAAGTGGTGGCTACATTCTCCGATATGTTCGATATACTAGGCCTCAGGGTAGGAGAGGGATACGACGAATCCATGCTACGCAGCCTAGTGACCATCCTCGTGGAGGTCAGGGCGATCCTGAGGAAGAGGAAGGAGTACGATCTGGCCGATGAGATAAGGGCGAAATTGAGGGAGATCGGCATCGAGCTACAAGATACCCCTCAGGGAACTAAATGGAGGGTTAAGAGGTAAGTAAGCGGCTATCTGAGGAAGAGGGCCGCCTTCTTCAACTTCCTCTTCTGTTCTAGGAACATCACTATCGCATCCGCCGAGAGTATCCCCACCACACTCCCTTTCTTGGGATCTATCACCGGGAGGCAGCACACCCCGAACTCGTACATTTTGTCCAAGGCCGTCATCAGGTTATCATCGGGCCTCAAGAAGTCCACCTTCCTGACTATGTCTATCAGCTTCACTCTGTCCCACTCGGACGTGGGGATGTTGTTCACATCCCTCAGCGCGACTATTCCAACGATCCTCCCATCCTTGGCCTTGACCGGGAAGACGAAGTGATCCCTGTACTTGAGGAAGTACCTGTTGAAGAATTCCTTGACCGTCAGATCATCTCTCAACACCGGTGGAGGAGATACCATCAGCTCCTTCACCTTCACCCTCTCGAGCTCCTCGATCTTCGTCGTCTCAACCACCTTCTGGTTCTTCGGCAGGGAATATTTACCGGAGACTATGTAGGCCACCGCTGAAGCCACGAGCCCCGGGATAACGTAAGCCTCGGAGCCCGTGGTCTCAGCGACGAAGGACACGGCTGCCAAGGGGGTCTTGAACGCTGCTGCTAGGAAGGAAGACATCCCTAAAGCGACGAATAAACTCGTGACGCTTGGATCCAGTGAGCTCATCGCCGACCCGAGCGAGGCACCTATCACTATGGAGGGGATGAACACTCCTCCGATGCCCGCGCTCCCTATCGTCAGGGCTGTGGCGATCATTTTGAGAACCGCCATTCCGAAGAAGAAGGTAGTATCACCTCCTTTGAACGACAATCTGACCAATTCATAGCTCAAACCGAAAGGATACAGGGTTTCCGTTGCTAGGAGAGTGACCGTCGCTAAGAGGCCTACAGAAGCTCCTCCTACAATTCCTCTCATCGTGTAACTCCTTCCTTCCATGATTTTCTCAACAAGGGAGACTGTTCTCACGAAAATGACGGAGAAAATCCCCATCACTAGCCCTTCTAGGAGGCCTATGCTGATTATGTAGAGGTCAACCTCGCCGAATGACTTAAAGGCCTTGAAAATAGGCTCAGCTCCGAGTATGGATATGAGGGTGAGATAGGATACCACAGATGATATCAGCGCGGGCACCACCGCCTGGTGAGCCATGTCATCCTTGTAGGGGACCTCCAACGCGAACATCAGACCGGTCAGGGGGGCCTTGAATATGGCGCTCATTCCCGACGCAGCTCCAGTTAATAGCAGGATTCGGCCATCCTCCTCTATGCCCAGCCTGTCCATCAATCTCTTCACGGCAGCCCCTACAGCTCCCCCTATGTGGATGCTGGGACCCTCCAGCCCAGCGCTGCCTCCTGATCCCACGGTGAGAACTGCACCTAGGGTCTTTACTGGGGCATCTCTCAGGATCATTTCACCATCCCTGTAGTGATACGCCTCTAGGACCTCCTCCGTCCCGTGGAAGTGGGGTAACTTGGTCAATCTGTCCCTTAGTATGCCGGTGAGCGAGATCCCCACGAACGGTACTATGGGGACGAGCCACAGATATCCACTCTCAGCGATCCTCCTAAGCATGAGCTCGGAGGCGTCAAGGACCGATATCTCGAGCAGGGAAACAAGCAGACCCGTCAAGAATCCCACGATAGATGACACTGTCACCCACTTCACCAGCATCTTGTAGAGACCAGTGGATGAGCGGCCCACCCTGACCATTTCTTCCCTCCTCCCGCCCTTCCACCGTAAAATAAAAAGGGATTTGGACTCCCACGCTACCAAGTAATCCGTGTGGAATAAGTTAATTAGCATAAGTTTGGCCCTTCCCGTGGAGGTAGTGACGATATGGCGTTAGCTGATTCACTCTCATTCATAAAGAGGGACAATTATTTGATCATGTCGTTTTTGATAGGGTTCATCGTGGGCCTAATTCCGGGAATAGGAGTACTGGGCCCCTTGGTCGGAGGATTCCTCTACTCTTACTTCTCAATATTCTACGGGGAAATACCCAAGGACCAAGGAGAGGCCATAAAGAGGGGCGCCATTATGGGCGCCATTCTGTCTCTGGTCGGCTTCGTGGTGGGTCTGCTCTTCTGGGGACCGATGCTTCCGATGGGCATGATGGTGTCCATCTCGGCCCTCGTATTGATAAATGCCTTCGTGGTCGGTCTGATAATAGGTGCCATACTGGGGGGAATAGGGGGCTTTCTATCCCTTCATGTGGAGTGACCCCCTCTCCCACCCACCCGATTCCTAACGCTTTATTAATACAAGAATTCCAGCCCTCTTGGTGTCTTGAGTGAGCTGGTCCGTCCTAGAAGCTTTGAGAACAGATCCCACCGTCCTCAAGGAGAGCCTGAAGAAGAGATACCTGCCCACAGACCTAGTCGACAAGGCATTAGAGCTGGACGCTAGGTGGAGGGAAGCTATCACCGAGCTGAACAGGCTGAGGGAGAGGAGGAATGAGATAAACAGGGCCATCCCTAGGGCTAGCCCTGAAGAGAGGCAGGAGCTGATAAAGAAGTCAAAGGAGCTCGGAACCAAGGTTAAAGAGCTGGAGGACCTAGTTAAGAGGATCT
>JACXSR010000179.1:0-4664 GCA_035319845.1 Thermoproteota archaeon | reverse complement strand
TCTTTATGAGGCGATTCAGTTTGGGTCCTATGGCGACGTTCTCGTATATGCTCATATTGGGGAAGGGGTTCGGCGTCTGGAATACCATCCCCATCAACCTCCTGACCCTGTACGGGTCCTCCCCGTATACATCGGTCCCGTAGACTATCACCCTCCCCTCCACCTTGGATTCGGGGATCAGATCCAAGAGCCTGTTAATCGCCCTGAGCAAGGTGGACTTGCCGGAGCCGGAGGGACCCATGACGGCGAGTATCCTCCTCTTGGGGACCTCCAGCTCAACATCCTTTATGATGTGCTTTCCCCTTATCCAGACATTCAGCCCCTCGATCTGAAGCGCGTAACCCTTCTCTATCACAGGAACACCTCCTCAGTGAACCTCCTCGATATCAGGAAGACAGCCAGGAACATAAGGGTGAGGATCAGGGCCGCTCCCCAGGCGACGCGGTGCATGTTGGCGTAGGGCGTCTGCGCGTAATCGAATATGAGCAGGGATATCGAGTCCCCATAGTCCAGCGGACCTAGGGGGATGTTGTATCGATCCCTCCCTAAAGTGAAGAGGAGGGGAGCTGTCTCCCCCAGCACCTTGGCGAAGCCTATGAGCACGCCCGTCAGGATCCCCCTCCTGGCTATACCCATGAGTATGTCGAAGACGACCTTGGGCCTGCTCAGCCCCAGCGCGAACCCGGCCTCCCTGTAGGTGAAGGGCACCCCCTCCAACGCCTGCTCGACGTAAGTGGTCACGTAGGGTATCATCATTATTGCCAAGGATAATGAGCCTGCGAGCATGGAGAATCGTCCCATCGGGACGACAAGTATGGCGTAGACCAGCATACCCACGACCACGGAGGGTATCTCCAGTAAAGCCTTACTGAGAACCCTGACTCCTCTCGCCAGCGGATTGTCGGGGAACTCGACGGCGAACACGGCGGCGAAAAGGGAGAGGGGTATCCCCAAGAGGGAGCTGAGTACAGCGAGGAGGAGAGTGCCGGCTAAGGAGGGGGCTATCCCACCGAGCCCGGCGTTGGGAGCTGGGGGCACATCAAAGAGGAAGCTGGGCCCCGCCTCCATGATAACCCCTAGCCCGTTCCAGATCACCGATAGGAACACGTGGAACACGGGGAGCACCGCTGCCAGCGACAACATCACCACTACCGCGAGGAAAATCCTCTCCTTGATCTCCCTAGCGTCCATAAAGCTCCCTCACCCTTCTCATCATGACGACACCTATCCCGCTGAACAGCATGCCCAAGGCGAGCAGGACTAGGCTCCCGGCGAACATGACATTCTCCATGAGGGGGAAGAAGCTGGCCTCGGTGAACTGGTTCGCGATGAGTGATGATATCGTGTATCCAGGAGCGAAGAGGCAGGGAGATATGTTGAAAGCGTTCCCCACCACGAGGGCCACGGCTACCGTCTCGCTTGCCGCCCTTCCCAGCCCTAGGAGGACGGCCGCTATTATGGCCGGTCTTATGAGGGAGGCCATTATCCTGAAGTACTCGTACCTAGTGGCTCCCAGAGAGAGCGCAGCCTCCTTGTAGGTGCGAGGCACCTGCCTGTAGGCCTCCTTTATCACGCCATGCATGAAGGGGATTATCATGACCGCCAGCAGGAGCCCGGCTGCCAGGAAAGAAGCACCGCTCAGGGGATCGCAGGAGAAGATGGGCAGAAAGCCGAGGTGCTCGTGGAGGGGACTCATGATCCAGCTCCTCAGGAGGGGGATCATCACCTCCAGCCCCCACAACCCGTAAATTATCGTGGGAAGTCCCGCCATCAGGTCTATCACCGATGAGAAGAGTTCTCTTATCTTGTGGGGGGCCATCTCCTCCATGAAGAAGACGGTGGCGACGGAGAGCGGCAGCGCTACACCGGCCGCTATTAGGGAGGTCACCAGGGTCCCGTAGAGGGGGGCCAAGAGGCCGTACCTCACGAACTCCACACCTCTCTCGGAGGGCCTCCACACGTTCTCCGTGAACAGGGAGATGCCGAACCTCTCCAGAGCGGGCCAGGATTCGTGGACCAGCACATAGGCCAGCAGGGCGAACAGGGCGAATATGACCGCGGCGAAGGGTAGCAGGGTGAGGAAGAAACCCCTGTCAACTTTCGGAATCATCCGATCATCTCACCCCGCCTCACGGTTTTATCAGGCCCACGGCCTTCAGGTTCACTGACCTGAGTTCCGGCGGTATGGGAGCGTACCCCTCCACTATCATCTCCTGACCCTCCGTGTTCACGAACCTCACGAACTCCCTGATGGCCTCAGCCTTCTCCCCATAATTCGTCCAGAATATCAGGTGTACGAAGGAGGTCAGGGGATAGGACTCCTCCCCCGGAGCGAAGACAATAGCGTCCATATCCATGCTGAAATCATCGAGGGGGTTCTTGGGAAGCAGGGGAAACGCGTTCCTCGCCGCCTCCATGACCGACTGAGCTGAGGGGGCGATGAAGTTCCCCTCAGCGTTCCTCACGGATGCCATGGGCAGGTCGTTCTCCAAGGCATAGGAGAGCTCCACGTAGCCCAGCGAGTACGGCGTGTTCATGATCACTTGGGTGACACCCTGATTACCCTTAGCCCCTACACCGTTTCCCTTGGAGTCGACGGGCCATTCCACACTCTTTCCCACCAGATCGAGAGGCCAGTCTTGGGGAGATGCCTTGTGAAGGAAAAATGTGAATATGTTGGTGGTGCCGCTCGAATCCGACCGGTGGACGGCGACTATCTCCCTGTGGGGGAGTTCCATCCCGGGGTTGAGCTCCCTCATCAGAGGATCGTCCCAGTACCTCACCTCTCCCCTGTATATCTTCGCCAGCGTCCTGCCGTCTAGCCTGAGCTGTCCCTCGACCGGCAGGTTGTAGGTGATCACGACGGCCCCGAGCACCACCGGCATCTGGAGCACCCTGCCCCTATATTTCAGCCAGATGTCCCTCGTGAGCGGGGGATCACTGGCGGCGAAGTCCACTAGCTTCGAGAAGAACTGTTTCTGACCAGTTCCGCTCCCGGTCGGGTTATAGTTCAGGGTTATCCATGGGTGATCCTCCACGAATTTGGGCATCCAGACGGACATCTGAGGGTAGATGAAGCTGGAGCCGGAGCCGAGGATAGAAACCACTTCGTCGCTCCCGTGAGCGGCCGCGCCCGCGAGCCCGAGGACCACCCAGAGGATGAAAATGAGGGGGCCCAAGGAGGCCAGCAGGGGCGCTGAGATCCTCAGCTCCATGGGGGGCACCTTCTCGCGCCCGCCCGTCCGGTAAAAACTATAAACGTATTGCAAATAGAATATAGAAGATGGGTTGATCTACATACCTTATATAGGAGGGCGAGGGGGAGTCGCGGATAGGGATGGCTCAACCCAGGAGCGTGCAGGTGACGGGGCGTTCCACGTACATAATTTCCCTCCCAAAGGATTGGGCGAGGAGTGTTGGCATAAGCAAGGGTTCGACCGTCTACTTGGAGGTGTTAGCGGACGGTTCGTTGAGGATCTCGCCCTCGCCCGGTGATAGGAGGGAGCAGCTGGCCAAGGTGATAGATGCCTCGAAGTACGGGGATGTGAGCAGTCTGATAAGGGAGATCATCTCCCACTACTTGGCTGGTTACAACTCCATCAGGATAGAGTACGGGGCGGATCGGAAGGATCTGGCGGAGAAAGTGAGGGAGATCATAGAGAGCAGCATACTGGGGTTCAGCGTGCTGGAGGGCACCGCAACATCCATGACGTTCTACGCCGTGCTCGACCCATCATCGATGAGTCTCGACGATGCTGCTTCCAAGCTCGTCGCCGATGCCCTTCACATGCTCGAGGACACGCTCCACGGCATGGTGGAGGGAGACAGTGACCTCCTCGAGGGCGTCATCAGGCAGGATCAGCTGGTGGATAAGCTTTACCTGCTCATCGCCAAGCAACTGACCATAGCGCTCATGAACCCCGTTAATGTGAGGGACTTCGGCCTCGAAACCCCGGCAGAAGCGCCCCACCTCTTTCTAGCGGCGAAGAGCGTGGAGAGAATCGCCGATCACGCAACCATTGTCGCCAAGAACGCGATGGACCTCATTCTCGAGGGCGGTGAGATTCCGAAAGACATTGTTGACTCGTTGAAGGAGGCCGTCGAGCTGTTCAGGGACGTCTCCTCCGCCCTGACGAGTCCGAACAAGGAGAAGGCCGAGGAGGTGGCCAAGCTCATAGAGAGGGTTGGCAGAGGTCCCAGCGCTTGGGAGGGGAGGTACGCCGATCCTAGGCTTTACGCCATAGTGGAGAGTGTGGGGAGGATCTTCGGATACAGCCTGGACATAGCCGAGGCGATAATCGATGTCACCACGGTCAGGGAGGCTGCTCGGATCCTGAGGGGCTGATTCAGAGGAGCTTCCTTATCCTCTCGGCTATCCTCTTGGAGACCATCCTGTAGGGCTCCGGATCCCCCTCCTCGTCCCACTTAACCCCCGGGCAGGACGCTGAGACTAGGATGAAGTCGTCTCCGACTATGAACGGGTACCTCCTGCAGGTATCGGGCCTGTGCTCGTAGGCCACGCAGAGATTTCCCTCCAAGAAGGTGCAGGAACCATCCTCCTTCATCCTCATCTTGAAGGGGGCGCCCGTGAGTTCTCTCTCCAGTTCGGTGGTGGCCTCGTAGAAATCATGGTATCCCGCTCTCTCCAGCCTCTCGATGTCCTC
>JACXSR010000061.1:0-4703 GCA_035319845.1 Thermoproteota archaeon | reverse complement strand
CAACGCCATAAAGGACCTGAAGATTATAGGCTCCGATGTCGAGATCTATATAGACAGCGAGAAGGTCGAATTCAAGGCTGAAAGCGACAAGGGAAAGGCCACGATATCAATCACGAAGGAGGACAGGGCCTTGATAGATGTGTGGGCCGAGGAACCCTCCAAAAGCGTCTACAACATGGCATATCTAGAAAAAATGACGAAACCAGCTAAGATCTCCGAAGAGGCCGACCTAGAATTGAAAACGCAAGCCCCTCTCAGGCTCACATATCCCTTAGGGGGCATAGAGGGAGCAGGAATAACTTACTACTTGGCTCACCTCCAGGTATGATCAGATGAGGGAAGGGGAGATCCTTCTCATCGCCCCTTTCTCGAGGGAAGCTGCGGCCCTGCTGGAGGAGCAGGGTCTCACCATAGAAGACTTGGCCTTCGACCCGCTGCTTGAGGACGCTAGGAGGCTCGCTAGGGAGAGATTGATCCGGGCCATTGAGGGGAGGATCCTTCCTCCCGACTTGGCCAATCCAATGAACGAGGTGTACGCCTTCGTAGCGGCGAAGCTGATAGCCTCGAGGGTCGGAAGGTCGATGCTCAGCAGGTTAGCCAACTACGAGGCGAAGAGATTCGTAGAACTCTCCGAACGCCTCTCCACCGATGAATTGCTTAATCTGGCCAGGAAAACATTCGATTTCGACTTCAAGCTCGATGAGGGTCTCTGGATAGATGTGGTCAGCTACTCCAACGGCTGTGCAGGTATCGGCGGCCCGAAATGGAGGCTGGTCAATCGCGTGGTCAGGCGGGGATATGTCCTTCTAAATGAAAGGGATCTGAGAAGGCTCATCTCAGAGTATGTAAAGATGAGGATCATGGAAACTCCCAGAGTCGAGCTTCCCGAACCCTTGGAAGACATAGCCAAAGAGATCTCTGATCTGTTCGCTAAGAGGATGAGGAGGAAGTTTAAGAGACCCAAGAGGGGGGACTTCCCGCCCTGCATAAGGGACCTTATCTCCAAACTCAGGAGAGGGGAGAACCTGACTCATCAGGCCAGGTTCGCCCTGACGTCCTTCCTCCTGAATGTGGGCTGGTCGGAGGAGCAGGTGTTAGATCTGTTCAGAAGCGCGCCAGATTTCAACGAGAGGGTAGCCTCCTATCAGATATCCCACATAGCTAGGAGGAGGTACAAAGCTCCCAGTTGCGAGACCATGAAGAATTGGGGACTGTGCCCTGGTGATTGCGGTAGGAGGTATATGTTGGAGGGCTTGGATTGAGGAAACTCGAGATTCTATTCGCGAAATACTACAGGAGCATGGCTAACACCATATACGTCTCAGAGGTCCCATTCAGGGAGTTCATGTTCAGAGACTTCGAAGGGAAGGTAAGGAGGCACATATCCTTCAAGGACCTCCATGACCTCAGGAGGTACTTGGTCGATAACCCTCCTATGCACGCATACTACTCCGTCTCCCTCTACAAGAAGCCCACGGCACCTATGGACGAGAAGGAACCCATAAGGGCCGAGCTCCTCTTCGACATAGATTCCACCGACTTCAAGGATGAGGAATGCGAGGGGGAGTCCGTATGGAGATGCAAGAACTGCGGCCTAACTGGAAAAGGGATTCCGCCTGAGAGGTGCCCTAAATGCGGATCCGAGAGGATAGAAGTCAACCACTGGCTTAATGAGAGGTGCATATCCCTGACCAAAGGTGAGGTCAGGAAACTCGTGAATGTACTATCAGAAGACTTGGGTGCCTCCTTAGATGAGATTGCGGTTTCATACACGGGCAACAGAGGATTTCACGTCAGGGTCTCTGAGGGGAGACTGACCATCCTCTCGAAGGAGGGGAGGAGGGAGGTCGCATTCTACGCGATGGGTAGAGGGTTCGACCCTACACCCCTTTTCATCATAGACAGGGGGCTCTTGAGTTTGGATCTAAGGAGTAGCGTCGTCAGAAGGGCCTTGGAGCACCTGCTACATACCCACAGGAAACTGTCTCCATCTATGAGGGAGAAAATACATCTGCTCTTGAAGGGTAAGGGCATCAAGCTCAATCCTAAGGAAAGAAAGCACCTCCTCACTCTATTGAGGGAGTCAGCTCAGAGATCCGGCGTGAGGATAGACTGGATGGTCACCGTGGATACGGGGAGGCTAACGAGGATACCCAACAGCATACACGGCAAGACGGGATTCAGGGCCCTGAGACTCTCTCTCGACGAGTACGAACCGTTCAATCCATTTACCGATGCCGTCGGTCTACCCGCGGAACCGGAGATCAGGGTGCGGGTGAAAATGCCCATTCCCTCATTCAGACTTAAGGGAGAGGCCTTTGGACCGTACTCTCCTGGCGATGAGGTTCAGCTGCCGGGTTTTGCAGCAGCTTTCGTGATCCTGAGGGGGAGGGCAGAGTCACTCAATCATTAATTAGGCTTACGCATACATCCTACCGGTAGATGGTAAAGTACAAGGATGTGATAAGGGAGTTACTCATCTCGCTGGCCGAGGGCCGAATTGATAGTTCCCTAATTGACCGACTCAAATCGGCTGAGGAAGAGCTGTTGAACGATCTACCCGAGGGGTTGGAGGGCAGGGTTTATCTCAAGGCGGCAGAGGTACTCAGAGACTTACGAGTGGAGCTTGAAAACGCTCTATTCATCATCAGATCTTTCAAAAGAGCCCTTTACGGCGGTATAATATCAGAAGAAGCTTCGAAAACAACCGAAGCGACTGAACAGGTTGAAAGAGTCGAGGAAAGCCCAGAGAGGAAGGTTTTTGCTCCCCTGAGCGATGGGGTTGAGAGGGTATTAGTAACGTTTAAAACTCCCGTGACCAAATTCGTTGGTGTAGACATGAAGGTCTACGGACCGTTCTCCGAGGGCGATGTCGCATTCATTCCCTCGGAGAACGCGATGGCCTTAAAAGAGAGGGGAGTTGTTGAGGTGATCGAGGAATGAAGGTTCCCGCAGAGATCAACACGTATTGCCCTAGGTGCGGCAGGCATACCAAGCACAAAGTCTCCCTATACAAGCAGGGTAAAGCGCGGACGCTTTCATGGGGTCAGAGACAGCTGGAGAGAAAGAGAAGGGGTTACGGGGGAGAGCCCAGAGGAAAACTCAGGAGAAAGGCCAAGACTACGAAGAAGGTGCTCCTCATACTCACCTGCGAGGAGTGCGGCAGGAAGGTAATGAGGAACTTGGGAAGGCTCGCTAGGGTGGAGATAAAGAGGTGATGACATGGGGAAAATGGAGTTAATACCCCTTCCCAAGAGTTACTTCGTCAGGGTGAGATGCCCCAAATGCGGTAACGAGCAGATAATCTTCTCTCACGCGTCAAGGGAGGTCAGGTGCCACGTATGCGATGAGGTGCTGGCTAGACCTAGGGGCGGCAAGGCCGAGATCTTGGCGACGGTCATAGAATATTTGGGCAGAGTGAGAGAGTGAGCTACAAGGCCTTCCCGAGGAGGAACGAGCTGGTCGTCGGTACGGTAAAGAGGGTAGAGGATCATGGAGTGATTGTCGAGTTGGATGAGTATGAAGGGCTTGAGGCATACATTCCCAGAAGCCATGTGGCCTCGGGAAGGATAAAGGACATCAGAGATTTCGTTAAAGAGGGAGATAAGATAGTAGGGAGGGTTATCAGGGCTAACAGGAAGTTAGGGCAGGTAGATCTCTCCCTCAGATATGTTAGCGAGGAGCAGAAGAAGAGGAAACTAGAGGAGTGGAAGGAGAGGGTGAGGGTAATTTCCCTCCTGAAACTGGCCGCTCAGAGAGCAGGTTTCCCAGATCCAGAATCGGTCGCTAAGGAGTCGTGGATGAAGCTCGCGGATTACTACAGGAGCCCCATGGAAGCCCTAGAGGATGTACTGTATGAGGGAGTAGATCCTCTCCTGAAGGCTGGGCTGAACGAAAGGCTGGCCAAGAAGCTGGAGGAGATAGTGAAGGTCCAGATTAAGCCACCCATATACATAAAGAACATAGTGGTCAAGCTCGTCTCCTACGCTCATGATGGCATAGAGAGGATCAGGAAAGCCCTACTGAGGGGACTCTCGACCCCTAAGACCGAAGGGGTTGAGGTGGACATATACACGGCGGGGGCGCCAAGATACATAATCTCCATACGGTCCCAAGATCCCAAGCTTGTGAGGAGGATGTCGACCTACGTAGTCAAAGCCATCTCCAAGGAACTGGGAGAGACTGAGGTATTCGAGGTTGTGGAGGAGAAGGAATACAGGAAGAGACTGGCCTGAGAGCTAACACTCTCCATTCTCACGATTTCATCCTTTTCAGGGGGGTATGAGATGGTCTATCCTAGGATGATGAGGTGCTCTCGCTGCTGGAGGTACACCTTCAGGGACAAATGCCCTGTCTGCGGCGCGGATACGGTCGACCCCCACCCCACACCATTTGACCTCCCGAAGCGATCCTAATGACCCTAAGTCGGAAAACTGTCGGATATACGTCATACGTCTACTCCCATCAAAATCCATGAGATTTTCTTATCTTGATTAATTTGCTTAATTATTGTCGATTATCACCGAGTGTATTAAATAACTGAGGATGTATTAACCTCATTCTATTTATTTCATGCACTCTATACCTCCTTACGAACTCTAGGAGGGCTCTATCAGTAGATTGGATTAGTTAGCACACTTTGTTAGGCGATAATTCTCTATAACTGGCTTTAAACCCGGTGATACTGCGTTTAATCTTCCTAT
>JACXSR010000111.1:0-4840 GCA_035319845.1 Thermoproteota archaeon | reverse complement strand
CGGCCGTGGTATCACTGCCTCCCCTGCCCAACGTGGTGAGCTTGCCGTCCTTGGTCTTCCCTATATAGCCACATATGACGGGAATCATCCTACCGAGAAGGGGCTCTATATGAGATATCGCTGCACCACAGGTCCTAGGAAGGTCGGGGTCTGCATCACCAAACCTGTCGTTGGTTATCATGGGCCACCTCGGCGAGCTCGGATCTATGGCCTCCGAGGGAACGCCCTCCGAGTTCAGAGCCGCTGCCATCAGCCTAGCTGAGAGTACCTCTCCCATACCCGCTATGGAATCCAAGAGCTCCTCCTTCGCACCGACCCTCTCGGCCATTTCTATTAGCTGATCTGTGTGTCCCTTCATGGCTGATACGACAAGCAGAAGCTCGTGCCCTTGATCGAACTCCCTCTTAGCCACCCTAGCTACCTTCCTGAAGTCCTCTGGTCCCTTGAGCACGGAGCCCCCCAGCTTCACCACTACTCTCTTTCCCACCATGCCACCCCCTTCAGGGCCTCCGCTACTATCTCGCCCGCTGGTGTGAGGCGTATAGGCTCTCCATTACCGAATTCCACGAGTTTCAGTTTCCTGAGATCCCTCAGAGCGAACCAGAATGATGAGACAGGTATGTTGAACTCGTCCCTCGCTATCTTAGCCATCGAACTCGCGGAAATCTTGCCGTTGAATCGCAGCGTCAGGGTGAGGACCGCCTTCTGGCGGGAGGTCAACTTGAACAGTCCGAACAAAACCAGAGATTCCCTCAGGGAGGATTCACTCATCGATATTGGCGGGACATCACCTGAAATTGGCGGGACATCACCTCAACCTCCCGTTGAGGGGGCCTAAGATCCTCCTATTTAAAAAGTTAACTGGCGAGGTGCCGTATCTCGGCCCGAGCAAGTCAAAATAATTTCCAGTTATGGGAGGGGTTCGTCGCACCACATCAGAAACATTTATAATTTACTTAAGTAAGTAAGTTTAGAAAGTTGGGTGATGAGATGAGGGAGCTGGAAGACGTCCTCTACAGGTTGGGAAAGGTACTGATGGCACCGAGAGAGGCTTTCGACACGCATATAGTTGAGAGATATACGTCTGCCCTGCCTCTAGCCCTCTACGTGGGAGTAAGTTTCGCTCTCAGCGCGCTCACCGTGAAGGGGTTCGTGGGGCTGCTGGGGCAAATACCCCTCTACAACATCGGCTGGTTGTTGGAACTCCTAGCCAACCTCGCGGGCGTGATAGGGGTCGCTGGTGGACTGGTGGATCTCCTAATTTACTCGTCCCTCATACATGTAACCGCTAGGTTGATGGGTTACGAGGAAGGCAGGTGGGATGACATCATAGGACTTGTCGCATTCTCCAGCGCTCCTCTCGTGTTCCCCACCGCCCTAGCAGCTGTGGGCTACCTGTTCTCTCACATACTGCTCATAGTGTCCGTTGTACTGGTGGTACCGTTCAGCCTGTGGTCACTTTACCTGATAGTGGTGGCCACTTCAGTGAACTACGAGATGAGCATGGGGAACGCGATAGTGGCATCCGTCGTAGGTCCTCTCGTGGCTGTCATAGTGGCGATAGCCCTGACATCGAAGTTGGGGGCTGTAGGATTGGTAATAACCGTCATCGGCATAGCTTTGATCTATCTGGAGAGGAGGAGGTGATTCTAATGGGTAATGAGGAGAAGTTGGGTGCCCTCATACTTGCACTGCTGTTGTTCTCTGTAGCCGTTTCTCTGGTGCCCACCAGCCTTAAGTACAAGTACGGGACCGGCTCGATTCCGCTTCCTTGGATGACGGGTAAGGGTTCTTACTCCGGAAGCATCCCCTCCGATACCATATCGCTGATCGTGGACATGGGACAGGTAGATGTGACGGGTGATCCTTCGATTCAGGAGCCAAATATAGTCATGGAGGGAGTATCTCCAGTAGTGGAGGAAAGAACCGGGAGAATGGTGGCAGGACGATTAGCCCTGCATCTGCCTGATGGATGGGATGGTGAGCTGAGGGTAAAGATGGGCATGGGTGCGATTACCCTGAGGGACGTCCCGGTTAGATCTCTGAGCGTGGAATTAGGTGTGGGAAGCGTTGATGGATCTCTCGAAGTTAAGGAGAACGTTTCAGTCAGGACCGACAAGGGGAGCGTGAAGCTGACCATCTACGTCCCGGAGGATGTCAAGGTTCATGTGAAAGTCAAGGCTCTTGAGGGTTCGATCTACTATGACGGGGAGAAGGTCGAGGGAGGAACCATAGAGAGGACCTTCGGACACGGAGAAAGAGTGGTTAATGTGGAGGTTGATTCCTACAGCGTCCAGCTCGATCTGAGACGCGGTAAAGGGTGATTCGAAGGAGGGAATTCCCTTGTACGTCAGATCAAGGATATATAGGGCGAAAAAGATCTTGGATGCTCTGAGCAGCGACAGCAAACTCAGGATACTCAAGAGGCTGCTTAAGAGTCCAGCCTCGGCCACCGATCTGGCCAACGAGTTCGGACTCACCTTGCCGGCCATAACCTCCCACTTGAGAGACTTAGAGGAGGCCGGACTCATCAGGATAATAGAGAAGAGGAGGGGAAGGGGGAGGCCGGCCAAGCTCTACGCGTTGACCAGGAGGAGAATTACGTTGGAGATAGACCTAGAGGTACTGCTGGAGCTCCCGGACGAAGAGAGTCTGGAGGAGCTGGTCAACGAGTACGTGAGAAGGAAGGTTGAGGAGGGCGGATTGAGGAAGGTGACCGTCAGGGACGTGATGGATACCTTGGGTGTGAGCAGGGCGGTAGCTGCAGTGGTGGCTGAGAGGCTCATGTCCGATCCCAGGCCACTGATTGAGGCCATCGCTGACAGAGTGATGGAACATCTCAACGGAGAGAAGACAACCGTGGAGCTCACGAAGGAGCTGAACATGGATAGGTGGTGGGTATCCAAGGCGGTGGAACTGCTGAACGAGGAGGGATTGGTGGAGGTCAAGGCCGGCAGGGTCAGGAGGCTGGCCTGACCCTCGAACACAAACTTAAATTGGGTGGAGTAAGGTCAGGCGAGAAATGTCCCTGACAGAGGTTCTGATAGAGACCGTCAGCGCGTGGATTAGGGAGCTCGGCTGGCTTGGGGTCTTCGGCGGCGTGATGGTGGAGACTGCTATCACCCTAATCCCCTCACCACTCGTTCCAATGGCTGCGGGGTTCTCGCTCATCCCTCCCGACTCTCCTCCTCTTTACGTGCTATATGTGGTCACCTTCACCATAGGGTTGGTGGGAAGCGTGGCTGCAACGCTCGGCTCCTTAGCTCATTACGCCTTGGGATACTATGGGGGCAAACCGCTGGTCGAGAGGTTGGGAAAGTATCTCGGGATAAGTTGGGAGGAAATAGAGAATTTCTCGGGGAGGATAAGGGGAGAGAGGGAGTGGTTAGGTCTCTTTCTCTCTAGAGCCCTCCCAATAATCCCTCTCTCACCCGTATCCATCGGAGCCGGAATAATCCGCATGGATCCCTATCGTTTCGCCCTCTTCACCCTATTGGGATCGTTTCCTCGCTACTTCGCCCTAGGAATAGCTGGATACCTCGTGGGAATCGCCTACGAGGAACTGGTATCTGTGCTGGATACGGCCGAGACGGCGGTAGCGATGATCATGGTGCTGGGAATAGCTGCCTACATCGCGGTGAAGAGGGGGCGTAAAGGGGATAAAGAAGTCGCCTCAATTTAGAGAGATGACCTACCTAGGGACCGTCGAGCTCAGGGATAGGGGTGGTCAAACCCTCAGGATCGAGATACGGCCTGTTAGAAGACCTGAGGAGTTCAGACAGTTGGTAGAGGTCCAAGCATCAGCATGGAGAATGGGGAAGGATAGAACCGAGGCTACCCCCTCTCATGTACTTAAAGCCGCCGCCGATAACTCGGGAATCGTGGTGGCTGCGTTCGACTTGGAAACTGGTAGGGCCGTAGGGTTCGCTTGGGGGTTCTTGGCGAGGGATGAGAAGGGCCTGTACCATTATTCCCATCAGAGCGCTGTCATCGAGGAATTGAAGTACTCAGGGCTGGGTTTCAGGATAAAACAAGCCCAGAGGGAGCTGGCACTGGAACAGGGACTGACGAGAGCCAAGTGGACCTTTGATCCCCTGCAGGGATTAAACACGAGGTTCAACCTAGGTAAGCTCGGCGTCGTGAGCTGGGAGTACGTGGTGAACTACTACGGGGAGATAAACGACGAGATAAACAGGGGATTGAGAACTGACAGGCTCAAGGTCTGGTGGTTCTTGGACAGTGAGAGGGTGAGGAGGAAGGCTAAGGGAGAGCTGAGGTCTCCTTCCCTAGAGGAGGCCAAGGAGGCTGGAGCTGAGGAGGTGATAGAATTCGACTCCGGAACTCCCACCGGATTCCGGAGGGTCGAGAGCGAGCTAGTGCTGATAGAGGTACCCTACAGTGTTTCGGAGGCTAGGGAGAGGGGAACTGTGGGTAAATGGAGGGAGTACACGGCTGAAGCGATGCTCTACTACATGTCTAGGGGCTACGTGGATTTCGAGGCCGTCTACGATAGAGGAAAGAGGAGGGTGTTCCATCTCCTCTGGAAGAAGTCCCTGAAGGACATACTTGATGGGAAAGTCCCCTGGTAGGGGTCTTATGTGAAGAATTTCCCCTCCCCACCTGTTTTTCAGGTGAAAGGGCAGGCCTTTAATCAGCCTCCCTCTTCAGTGGGATGGGGGAGTGGGATGCTGGAGCGAGGCGAATATCCCAAGGCCCCTGTGTTCGTGGGATTGATTATCTCATTGATCGGTTTCTGGATGCTCACTCCCCTCTACAAGGGATTGCTGATCACGGTGGGGGTGAGGGGAGTCTGGACTGTCCTGTCCTACACATTGGCCCA
>JACXSR010000006.1:0-4912 GCA_035319845.1 Thermoproteota archaeon | reverse complement strand
GTCGTTAGGGGGCTGATAGCTTCCCGCCCCCTACTTTCCCCTTTTTGGATCGTCAGATCTCCTTTCTCATCCACTTATACCTGTTCACCGGCTCGAAGCCAGCGGCCTCGAACGCTGCCCTATACTTGCACCAGGTCTGTGTCACTACCTTGGGGACGCCCATCTCATGAGCTAGGGTAACCGCCATTTCGGCTGAATCAAATATCTGGCCAAGGCTGGCCCTTTTTGGCCCCCATATTAGGGCATAGAGGTGATCATCATCCCTAGTAGGCTGAAACATCGCGAGTATGAGTTGCCAGAGGCCCACTCTGACTTTAACGACTCTAGGTGAGGGTAGGCCCACGCTCTCCCTATCCCACAATAGCTCCCAGAGGAGGGACGAAGGTCTAGTTTGTCCAGCGATCATCTGGGCTGCAGCAGGAAACTCCTCCCTCATGGCATCCTCCACCTTTGGTTGCTCCGGTGCGGGTCTTGCTGGCGCCTCCATCAAAACTTGAGAATCGATCTCTCGGAAACCAAGGCTCTCAAAGAAAGGAAGGGCCTCTGCGGTTGGTATTGTATCTAGGTGCCGCATTCCCATTTCTCTGGCCAGCTCCATGCATCTCTCAACGAGATTTCTCCCCACACCAGCCCTCCTCGCCTCCTCCTTGACCCACACCATCTGCAGGTAAGCGTGCTCGCCCACAGGAGTGAGGAACCTTTCAGGTACGACTTCAGCCTCGCCGACCACCTTTCCATCCGATAGAGCGACGATCGCCTTACCACCAGAGGAATAGAGTGCCTCCAAATACCATCCAAACACTTGGGGATCTCCCCAGTATCCGCACTCCTTAATTCGAAGGTCAAAGGTCATATCTCTCCAATTGGGACAGTGAATCGAGACCACTTCATCCAACAGATCGTGCCTGAGTTCAATTATCTCCAAGAGGGATCCTCCTCCATCAGCCTGGCAAGCTCCCTGAAGATTTCCCCCGCCGGCCCTCTCAACCTGATAGTCGCTAAGCTACTTAAATTAGTTTCCTCGGGGTTCACCTCTACCAGAATCTTCCCCTGTCTCGCTGCGTTGATAGGTAGCAGGGCTGCGGGCATGACTACACCGCTCGTTCCCACGACGATCACGACTTCTGCGTCTGAGAAGAGCCTCTCCGCTCTTTCGAACTGATCCATCGGCACCGGCTCCTCGAACCACACCACATCGGGTCTGAGAAGGCCCCCACATTCCCTACATCTCGGTAGATCGTCCTCCGGTATGTTTCCGAAGCCTAGGTCGAATCGCTTCCCGCACCTAGTACATCTGGTCCTCCATATCGAACCGTGAAGTTCTATGACCAGCTCAGAACCAGCTCTCTGGTGTAATCCATCCACGTTCTGGGTCACTATGCCCATAAGTATGCCCTCCCTCTCCCAGTCAGCCATCACCCTGTGAGCCCAAGTGGGCTCTGCCCTCGCGATTATGGACATTCGCCACTTGTACCACTCCCAGACCCGCTTAGGGTTCGACTCAAACGCCCGAGGTGTGGCCAGCTCTTCCGGTCTGTACTTGTTCCATAAACCGTCCTTCCCCCTGAAGGTCGGAATACCCGCCTCAGCTGAGGCTCCTGCCCCGGTAAATGCTAATACTTTCCCGGAATGCTCCTTGACCAAGCGAGCTGCGGTTAGCAAATCGTCGGAAGAGACGGCTTCATTCACCAAGCCTCACCTCCGGCGGAGAACTGGGATAGGGTCTCACCTCCGCCTCTAGCGGACATCCTCCCCTGCAGATTTGGAGCAGAGGACATGAGAGGCATGCTTCTCCCACAAAGTGGAGCTCTCTGATCCTCATACACTCATCATGGTACCAGATCCTCTCCCAAGGATCTCTCAGGATGTGACCTAGAACCCTGTAGTGGCTCTGGCATGGAATTACTGATCCATCGGGTTCCACCGCCAAGGTTATGCTGCATGCCGAGCAGAACTTCGGTCCCAAGCCCTCACTCATGGGGTCCAGCTCGCAGTATCTAGTCACCCCATACCACCTGAAATCTAGATCCAGCTCTGTGGTGAGCTCCTTGGCCTCCGCTAACACCTCCCTCATCTCATCAAATGAGGGCTCCAAGTCCTTTAGATCCCTCCCCCTCCCACTGTAGATCAGCCTATTCAGCGAGAATCCATCCACGCCCAGATCTGCGACGAACTGGATTAACGATTCGACAGTATCCATGTTCCTCTTTAGGAGGGTCGCGTTGATACTAACGTAGACATCGAACTTCAGCAAGTTCTTGATCCCCTCGACAGTCTCCTCCCAACTTCCCCTCACCCCCGTTATAGAATCGTGAACCTTCGGATCGCTGGACTCCAAAGTTACCTGAGCGAAGTCCAAACCAGCCTCGACCAGCTTCTCAGCCAATTCTCGGGTGAGAAGCCTCCCGTTAGTTACAATTCCCGAAACAATCCCCAGCCTCTGAGCCTCAGCCACTAACTCTGGGAGATCCCTCCTGAGGGTAGGTTCTCCACCGGTAAATGTGAGTTGAGGAACCCCTAGCTCGTGAAACTTCCTTATCACAGCTATCCACTCGTCCGTGCTCAATTCCCCCCGCTCATCGGGGCTGGAGGAGTAGCAATGGATGCAGGCATTATTACACCTGTAAGTCAGAGCCAAGTCAACCCTGAAGGGAGCACCTAGGGTAGACGGGTCTGGAAAGGCTGGCTTGAATCCCAAATCAGTTATGGGATCCTCGTATCCTTCGATGAATCTCTTGAGCTTACTAACTACCTCTTCGTAGTGCTTCCTCACTTCATCCTTCCTCATACCCCTGTAAATCCTCTTCAACTCCCGATATGCCTCATCCCATCCCTTACCGGAGAGGAAGGCTTTGGCGAAGACAGCCGCCGTATAGTTCAGGTAGGCAACTCTCTGGGCATCCACCACGAGGGCTCCCATGGCCAGAGGATCTATCCGAAGCTGTATCCTTCTACCATCTAATTTGAATGTCAGGAACTCCCTCTCCATCAACCGACCCCACCTCCGGCACAGGCACATGCGCAACTCACGCACGCACAGGCACAGGCGCAGCTGACGCACGCGCAGCTGACTGATGCGGTCCTCCTCGCTCGAGGTCTGGAGGGAACGATGACTCTAGCTACCCTGTCAGCGAAGTCCTCTATATTCCTGATGATATTGGAAGAGACTTCTTCGACTGACCTGGCGATAGTGTCAGCGGTTTTCTCTATATCCGGGATCGCTGGAACATCAATCTTGCCGCTAGGCGCCTTGGATGTGTCAGGAGCTCTAGGTACCCTAGGAGCAGGGGGAATAGAGGTCCACCTGCCCCTAGGCCACCATATCCATACATCATCTAGGGGATAGGGGTAGGAGGAGATGGTTCTACCCTCCCTAACCCTTCTCTCCCTCAATGCTTTCTTGAGATTCCTCTCGAAGTTAGGATCTGTCAGGAGCCAGGCTAAATTGTCCCTGACGAGATCCAGCTTCTCCTCCGATGGGGCTTCCTCGACCATCTTCCAGATAGATCTCACCTTGTCGTTGTAGAAAGAGAGGGTCTCCCTCCTAGAGTATCCGGATAACTCCCTCTCCACCCTCCTATGGATGAGCTTAATCACCTTAACTAGGCAATCCTGGTCTAGAGATCCATTCTCCGTTATACAGTCTAAGAACCTCTTCTCATAGATCCTAAGGTTCCTCTTAGATCCCTCCAACCTCCTCAGCTTGAGCGGGTTCAATCTCTCCACAGCTAGGAACTCCTTCTTCACTAGGCTGGCTATGAGCACCGCTAAAATGCGTCCATAGCTGAGCTTGATCCCCTCTAGCTTCTTTAGGTAAGCCACCTCGGTTGGAGCCATGTTCTTGTTTGGACCCAAGCTCTCCGCGAATATCTCAGGAGCCTGATAAGGAAGCTTCTCTATCCACGACTTGAATAACCGGACTATGGCCACGATAGATATGATTATCGCCCCCAGAAACACCAGCCCTACCACGAAGCTGAGGTAATCCGGGAACCCTCCACCCGCGGGTACTACCCTCTCCACGTAATCTCTCGGGAAGGAGACCCCTATCTCAAACTTGTAGTTCGGGGGGAGATCTTCCCTCTCCCAGTAAAGGTATATCCTACCATCATCCAGCGTCTGCAGGTTATCGTAATCAGGCTGATTCCTCACCTCTCCCTTAGAAACCCCTGGAGGTAGTATCACGAAGACTTGAAGCAGCCTGATGGGGGCGTTGAACCACGATGGCGTGAACATGAGGCCCGCATTGCCCGGGTTAGTCTCGTCCTCATATATGAAGTCCCTAAGTTCTACCTCCACCACGTAGGTCCTACTCTCTCCAGGATCTATTGGTTCGCTAGGCTTCATCTTCACCGCGTAGTAGGAATCCTCCCGAATCTCCTCTGCATTCACCTCAATGACTCTACCATCGGGGAAGACCTCCTCCGCTTCTAGCACTCTAAAAGAAGGGGAGGGCATTCCTATCGATACATAGCGAGCTATAGTCCCCGACTCCACCCTTAGAGTAAGATTGTACCTTAAATACACGATTCCCGAACGCTGTATGTCAAGTACAACTTTCTCCCTATCTATTTCATATACTATCTGACTGCTTGCGTTCATCAACGGAATTAGGAGCGCGGAAATGACGAGGAGAAGTAGAATGAGCCTGAGCCTCATCTTGGTTTTCAGGAGGGTCCGGAATATTAACTTGGCTTAGGATCCTATCTTGGGAGCGCTCATGATGATAGCTCCAGGTATCGAGTATAAGGGGAACGGCGAACTCCTAGTCCAAGGAGAGAGGATCATTCCCGCAGTGAGAAGGTTCTCCGATCTCCTCACGGTATTGGAGAATCCCGAGGCCCTAGAGAGGGATGGAGACGCATACTTCATGTTCAGAGACCTTCCCCTACTGAGAGGGAGCTGGGCCCGG
>JACXSR010000024.1:0-23356 GCA_035319845.1 Thermoproteota archaeon | reverse complement strand
CAAGCTGCTCAGGTACTACGGGGTGAGGGGGGAGAAACTTCCCTTTCACAAGGAGTTTGGGATACGCGCGCTGATATCCTTCACTGCAAGGGTGGCCGCCAGACTCGATCTAGTCGTCAAGCCCCTACTCTCATATGGAAGGGAGCATTATGTTAGAGTGTTCTTCTCAGTGGACAGGGGACCCTCGGCCTCCAGCCTCCTACTTAAGAACTCACTTGGCTGGGTGGAGGTCTGCGGTGGAGAGCACATAATCCATAAGGGGATCGACTTACCCGATGCTGAATGCGGTAAGCCGTTAGGTCCTCTATGGATCGATGAACTAAACGACCTAAATTTCTTAGATGGTGTAATAGCGATCAACGAAGACGTTCAACATCTCTTAAATGCTCTGAGAGGAGAATCTGGAGGTCCTCCCTTCTACTACATGCTTGATGACGTCTGCTCGCGTTTAAGAGTTAGAATGCCCAAAATAAATGATGTTATCACCGCTTTGAGAGAGCGAGGCTACTTCGCCACCAGAACACACTTGGAACCCCTTGGAATAAAGACCACGGCGAGCAGAGCTGAGGTAGAGGAGATAGTGAGGGAGATCACAGTTTCTTGAAGACCATCATCGCGTGCTTAGGATCGTAAGGCGAGAGATCCACGGTTTCTAGCAGCCTATACCTTCCGGTGGAGGTGACCTCCTTCTCGACCAGCCTGTAGACCTTCTTGGGCGGGAGGGTCACATCTATGCTGCTAGCCTTGACTGCTATCATGGCCACACCGCCCTTTTTAAGGAAAATATCCGCGTTCTTCACGAGTATGTTGGCCTGATCGGGCTGTGCTACGTCCTCATACACTACATCGACTTCAGAGACGATCCAAGAGTAGCTTTGAGGCCTTCTAGCGCTTTCCATGATAGGCACGATGTTCTTCCTCACTTCAGCCACCCCTAGAAGATCCCTGATAACTCTGTGGGCTATTTCCACGCCGAATATGACACCACCATCCTCGATCACGTCACTCACGTGGGAAGCAGTCGTTCCAGACGCTATACCCAAGTACAAAACCTTGGTCCCTCTCCTGAATGGGAAATTCTTCAAGCCCTTGTAAATGGCGGCCGCCAGCTTCGACCTGTAGGGATTCCATATCCTGTACTCCTCCCCCTTGATCTGCCTCACGATCTCGTCATAGACCCTATAACCCGGGGCTATGCTCTTAGTAGCCAGCTGCTTCTTACCATCGAGTATCCAAAACAGGTTACGGAACCTCTGATCCTCCCTCACCTTCATTTCCTACCACCCTTACCTAGGATCTCCCTTAGTTTCTCATCTATCTCCTTCCTCAGCTCATCTCCGATGTACCTACCATCTCCAAACGCATCCACCCTAGCAGCTATAGCTATCTTGGTTGCCAACAGCCTGGCAACCTTTCCCCTCAGCTTCTTAGGTGCAGTTCTCACCTCCTTAGCTTGGAAGAGTATGCCATGCTTCGGAGGCTTGGCTCCTTTAACTAAGTGCATGAAAATGGCCTTGTGGGCACCTAAAATTTGAATGGAGCTAGCTGGTAGGCTTGCAAGCCTGCTCAATCCTCCAGCTACAGCTATGAGCCTAGCCCCTACCAATGGATGGACAACAGCTGTTAGATTGGGCGCCGCGCGCTTCATAAGATCCTCTATGAAGGCTTCCACCATCTTCCTAGACTCATAGAGGGATATCCAATTCTCAGCGACCTTTCTCAGTATCTCCAAATCGCTTTCCTCGAAATCAGCCCCTATAGAATTTTTAGCGGCCTCTATCACCTGTTTGGCCTTATTATCGCTTAACCCAGCCTCCTTCAATGTTTCTAAGGTCATTTTACTTCTGTCAGGCTGTAGAGAAACTACCCTCATGAACAGAGGGTGATCTTCCACTAAATCGCTCAGCTCAGGGAAGTGAATTGAGTACCACTCTCTTATGGCTGGGGCCAGAACATTCAATGCTTTATTCGCATGATCAATGTAGTCTATGGCCTTTATGACCTGCTGATCCAAGGAACTCAGTTGCTTCTTTATCCTGACCTTCGTGAGCTCTATACCAATCTCGTTGAGTATCCTGAAGTATTCTTTTTGCTTCATCCCTCCCCATATCTGAGAAGCATAGCGATGAGGCGCTCTCCTCAATTGAAGGAAGACCTCTTCGGCAGGTGAGAGCACCGATCTGATGTTCTTCTTATCCAGCAGGTCCTTCAGCATCTGATCGCTTACCACTAGTTCGTCTGCCTTTAAACCAGCAAGCAGCTTTCTAAGGGGGTCCTCCAGCAGGCTTCCATCGCTTAATATGCTGGCGATCCTCTCGGGATCCTTGGGGAACCCCCAAGACTTGAGGACCTTGCCCTTGTGATCAAGCAGTAAGATTCCATAGGGCTGGAGGGCTAAGAATGCTCGCAAGATATCTCCCTTCGAAATGGGACTGGAGTTCTAAAAAATCTCTTATATAGGGTGCTGCCCTGGCTTCCTTCCCAGTATGAACCTCTTGCGGTAGATGCTCTTTATCCTCACTCTGGGGACAGGGCTCCTTCTAGGCCTAGCTTCGACCTTCGGGGTGAGAGACCTAACCTTCCCAGCCTTATTCAATGCACCGTGCGTACCTCTCGGCATATTTTACCACCGGTGTGATATTGATCCGTCCGATTAATATACCTTACTCTAGACTGCCCTTAATCTGGCTCCTCCACACCATTCACTGCCTTGAGTAGAGCCATCCTGTAATCCCTTATTATGTTCATAACATCGAGCTCACTCCTGCTCGAGATCTCCCCTGACTCACGCTGAATACTTAGGGTGGATAATAGCCTGAGTGCCTCTTTTGATGGAAGGACAGGATCCAGTCCCCTCCAAGAGATCCTGAACTCATCCAAGGAGGCTACGGCGATGCCCTCGAGCATAGCTTTCTCTGTGAACTCTTTGGGCGGAGGATTTCCCCTGTACAGAACGGCCTTGATGCCAATTTCCTTCAACCTCCTCAGGATACTGGTACTGGCTCCCGTGGCATCGAGAGCCAGCAGCACACCTTCAGGGACCTCATCCCCGAGCTCATCAATCTTCTCCTTGGAGAGAGATGGTAAAACAACCAATTTAACACCTTCAACTGCTTTGGGTGAGCTAGCGAGTTGCCTCATCTGGGACTTGAGAAGCTCGTTCCTCCACCTCTCCCTCTCAAGCTCCTGTTCGAGCTCCTTTATTCTGGCATCCCTGATGGAAATCCTTCTATCTATCTCCAGCTCCTTGGACCTCTTGTCCTCTAGATCCTCTATTCTCCTCCTTAACTCGCCTATCTCCCTTTCTTTCTCAATCAGTAGCGCATCCTTCCTCTCGAGTTCTCTTTTCAGCTCATCGATTCTTTCGTTGAGGCTCCTCACGTATTTGTTGAGTCTCCTGAGCTCTCTCTTCAATTCCGCATATGTGAGCTCCCTTACCTCTCTCTCCTCCTCTCTTTCCGCAAGTATCTCGTCTATGGCCACGGAGACGGGAGTTCCTTTGAGCACCTTGGTCAGAATGCGATCCACCTCGCTGGACAGTCCCTCCTCCTTAGCCCTCAATCTCGCCTTGGAAACCAGATTCTTCACCTTGTAGTAGACCTTGAGAGCGGCGGCCAAGGAATCCCTCTCATGGGAGCTTTCCACCCTTATACCTTTATTCTCCTCATATTCGGCCACAATCCTCTTCTTCTCATCGGCTTTCATATCATACTTAGCTACCATCAGTTTAGAATCGAACATACTCGCTATTCTCACGACGCTCTTGGGAGGAGGGCTCACATCCGTCGTTATAATCACAGGATAGCCATGATTAAGTATCTCCTCCACTATCTCAGATCGGGACGCCCTTCTCATGGTTTTTAAGGCCAATAAGTTACCATCCAAGTCAATCACAGCGAGACCAACGGACATGCCTGGGTCAATACCTACTATTATCGGCCTCGACCTAGGCAAGGGTGAGAGGCGACTCGAGGGGAACTTTATCTTACTCCTCCATGATTGCCTTACAACCACCCTCAGGGGAGTCCACTCGCTACTTTCCCTGACTATCCTCTTAACATCATCGATCCCCGCGTAGACTATGAACTCCGCCCTCTTCAGCCCTCCAGACGCTCTCTCCACGTACAGGTCGTAATCCAGATTGGCGGCATCCAGCTCCGTGGCAATCTTGTTGGCCTCGCTGAGTATGCTCGCCTCTATAGATCTCCTCCACCTGTCACTCCCTGAGCCTCCCTGTCTTATACTCCTGTTCTTAGTTATGAGGACCCTAGTCTCTGGATACATTGCGATGACCTCTATTCCGATCCCTCTTTGCGCCAGCCTCGCGATTATTCTGGCCGTCCCGAGTGGGTCCCTGTGGGAGGGGGACGGAAGACCTGCCTCCTTGGCTATGGATGAGAGGGACCTTATCCCTTGGGGGGATCCAGTGACTTGGACTAGCTTGCTTCCGGGAGGCATCCTCTCCATGACGGATCTAAGTCCCCTTATGTCCTCGGCAAGCTCGTAGATGTTGTCCGTGGCGAGTATCTTGACCCCGTATCTCCTCATGAGGGAGAAGACCTCATCCAAAGTGACTTCCTCGTCCTCGAATAAAGTACTCTCCCCTCTTATTATAGATACCGAGTAGGTGGGTCTCCTCTTGGATCTGGGCGATCCCGATCTGATGTCTATCCCGGCTATCACTAAATCGTCCATTCGATATGACTCTCATGCGACTAGGTTAATAAAGCTTAGCTCCCCTTAAGAGCTGATGAAAGCAACCCCTGCCTTCCTTTTCATCATGGCGACGCTTCTAATCATGAGCCTCACAGCACCGATCTTAACCCGATCTCAAGAGGCGGATTTGAGCGTCGCAGTTGAACCTAGAGATCCCTGTGTCGCGGGCTATCCCTGCACGGTCAACGTGTCAGTGGCGAACATGAACGGGATGATCCTCGTCGATTATGTGAAACTGATAACCCCTTGGGGGGCCTTCACGAGGAACCTAGGTCTGAGGGAATTGAGACCTAACACCACGATCTTAGTCCCTATAATAGTCGACGTCGATAGGAACTCCCTTGAGGGCCCCAACTTCGTGAGACCCGTAGTCAGGTTCTTCAAGAAGGGAGAGGTGGGTTTGAAGCTGGTGGAGGGTAATGCCTCGTCTATTATGGTAGTCAAGCCTCACATAAACGCTACCTTAGTTGTGGTCCCGGAATCTCGCGAGATCACCGTGGGTCAGCCCCTCCCAATCCAGGTCAACTATAAAGTAGAGGGAACTCCAAGAGATTATCACCCGACCATTTCGGTGTATGTAGATGGTCGACTCACTATGGAAAGGGAAGTCAATGGGACATCCGGTGAGATCGGCCTATCCCTACCGATAGAGGGAGAGGGAAATCACACGGTTATTGTGAGCCTGTGCTACGGGGTTGGATGCACCGACAGGAGCTTCGAGGTTTATGTGAAGAAGGCCGTGAGGGTTATCTCCGGATATAATAAGGAGGAGCTTAAAGCAGCACTGGAAAAGGTGAAGGACAGGAGGGAATTACTTCAGATTATTTACGAGAAGTCCGTAGAAAGGGGCCTTCCAATCCCGGAGGATGTGTTGGTAAACATTTCCGTTGTCGACTCCAAGATAAGGGAAGCGGAGGCACTCCTCAACCAGGAGAATATGTCCTACGCAGGGATCCTTAGGATAAAGATGCTCCTGAATCAGTCTTCCACCATGATATCCAGCTTGGAGGAGGATCTCCTCCTAACTTACAAGGACAGGATAGTTGAAATGATCAGTAGAGCTGCGAGAGAGGTGGAGGAAGTGAAAAACATAAATCAAACGGAGTACAGGAAGATGAAAGACTCACTCGCCAATCTATCCTCTCGCGTGAACGAACTGAACCTGACGAGCGCGCCGGACTTCTATTCAAATGTGACACAGGAGATAGCGACTTTGGAGGGGAGGATAAAGGCAATTAAGGAGAGAGCCGCTGAGGAAGCTAGGCTCCTATCAGGGGTCACCGTATCGTTGATATTCATTGCGATGATTTCAGGTGCAACCATTATCTTGAGGAAGTGGAAGTCACAGCTGATGAAAGAATGAGGTGCTTCTGACGTGTGCGGAATAGTGGGTATAGTGAGGAGACGCTTAGGAGTGGCTGAAGACCTAGTAAAATCCCTAAAAAAGTTGGAATACAGAGGTTATGACTCGGCCGGGATAGCGGTGATGTCCAACGGGAAGATAGAGGTGATAAAGGGAGTAGGAACGATAGACGCGGTAATCGGGGATATTAAGATCAGGGACGGGTATGTAGGCATAGGTCATACAAGGTGGGCCACCCACGGAGGTGTAAGTCCTGAAAACGCGCATCCCCACACATCCTGCAATGGTGAGGTAGCCGTGGTCCACAACGGAACTCTTGACGATTTTGAGGGGATGAGAAGGGAACTAGCGGCAAAGGGGCATGTTCTTCGATCAGAGACAGATACTGAGGTAGTAGCCCACTTAGTGGAGGAGAACCTCAAGACTGGCGATGACCCCCTTTCAGCTTTCACGAAGGCCATCAGGAGGTTGAAGGGAAGCTACGCAATCGTGTCTATGATATCTGGAGAGAAAGCGCTATTTCTAGCCAGAAATAAGAGCCCCTTAGTAATAGGTCTCGGAGAAGACGGTAATTATTGCGCCTCCGATGTTGCCGCTCTGCTCCACCTAACTAACAGGTTCATCTTCATGGAAGATGGCGAGATAGCCCTTCTAACTCCATCAAAGGTCGAAATTTGGAGAATGAAAGAAGATAGTATGGAGAAAATCCATAAAGAGGCCGAGAAAGTGGAATGGACTCCCCAGCTATTGGATAAGGGAGAATTCGAGCACTTCATGCTCAAGGAGATATACGAGCAACCTCATATCCTCCACAAGATCGCTGAGAGCATTGACTACTACACTAGGTTCTCGAAGAGACTCAATTCTCTACTTGAAAGCGGTTCTCTGACAATAGTAGCTGCCGGAACTTCCTATCACGCTGGTTTGATCGGCAAGTACCTGCTCTCCAAACTAGCTGGCGTCAGATCAGAGGTGATAATAGCCTCAGAGTTCCCTGAATGGTCCACCCATCTCAAGGAAGGTGATGTAGTCTTGGCGATAAGCCAATCCGGCGAGACAGCCGATGTGTTGGAAGCCGTCCGGATAGCGAAGTCCAAGGGCTCCAAGGTAGTTTCCATAGTCAATGTCCCTGGGAGCACGCTCACTAGGATGTCAGATGAATCTGTTTTTATACAAGCGGGTCCTGAGGTGGGAGTGGCGGCTACCAAGACGTTCACCGCTCAGGTAGCCGTCCTGTATGTCGTCTCCTCCCTCATAAGCGGCAGAGAGGGATTGTATAGAGAACTCATCGAGGTGTCAGATCTCCTTAAGGGATATATGGGGACTGTCGAGGAATTTTCTAAGAAAACAAGTGACTTCCTCAAGGATAAGGAGCACGCGTTCTTCTTGGGGAGGGGGATAAACTACCCAACGGCATTGGAAGGAGCGCTCAAGCTCAAGGAGATAAGCTACATACATGCAGAGGGCTATCCCGCTGGAGAGTATAAGCACGGACCACTCGCTCTGATAGAGGAGGGCACGCCTGCAGTAGTACTGGTTCCGGTGGACGGAGAACTACGGAAGAAGACCATCTACAACATAATGGAAGTTAGATCTAGGGGAGCCTTCACGATAACGATACAGCCTAGAGATGTCGAGGTTCCGACCGATTCTAGCTTAGAGGTGGATGTAAGGGACGAACTCACATCCCCCCTAATCTACACAGTTCCACTACAGCTGATAGCTTATCATACAGCGGTGATCCTCGGAAGAGATCCAGATAAGCCCAGAAATTTGGCCAAAAGCGTAACTGTGGAGTGAGGATCACTCCAGCGTTATGAAGAGCACATTATTTCCCCTTATGAAGAGGGTGCCCATGTTCCTCCTCACTTCTTTCGTGTCAGGGTCTATCTCCCTAGCCGAATCTAAGACGAGATTCATCATCTCATCGTAGACCAGCAACTTTCCCCTTATCTCGCTTCCATTCTTCAGCCTGACGGTTATCTCAGCACCATGGGCCTTCCTCAGATGCGATATCGGCAGTTCCCTACTCATACCTCATCACCAAACCCTGAGCTCTCATATTATAAATGGGATGGAAATGGATCACCTGCTGCTAAGGGCGATCCTCTCTATCTCCTCCTTCCTCCTTATGGCGAAGCTCTTGTTCCTGTCGTACTCGGCAGCCGCGATTATCTCATCCGCTAGGGCCTCGGCTAGACTCCTCGGACTTCTAAACGCTTTCATGGCAGCTCCTTGGGCTATATGCCTGATCGCGAGGTCGACCATCCTACTGGGAGAGGTGTCAACGGCGTGGAAGTAGCTGACCCCTCCGTACATGATCCTAGTGACCTCCTCCCTTATTATGGAGTTCTCGATGGCATCTATGAAGACCTGAATGGGATTCCTACCTGTCCTCAGCTCGATGATTTGGAACGCGTATTTAACGGTCCTCAGGGCCTTGAGCTTCTTCCCGGGGTTCTTGCTATTAACATGGTCCTTCTTGCTACCGGCGTTGATCGCCTGACTCATGAGTCTGTTGACCAGTCTCTCTACGATAGGAAGCTCGAGCTTTCCGAACCTTTTATGCTCATGCCTCCCACCGGTGTGGGGGAGATAAACGGGCTTGAGAGAGATCACCCTCTTCAGGGCGACGTTCTTTACCTCAACTCCCTCGTAACTCCACTTACCAAACAGCTTTATCTCGGGACCAGGGGATCCGGAACCTTCTTCGGTCTTCGTCTCCACTTCCTCACTCATGTGATCACCTGCTAGGCTTCTCCTTCTTACCCTGCAATATGGCCTGCAGGGACACCCCGTTGACCTTTATCACCTTGTACCTGACCCCGGGGATGTCTCCCATGGACCTGCCCCTAGAACCTCCGATACCCTCTATTATCACCTCATCATGCTCATTGATTACGTTCAGTGCACCATCCCCTGGCGCGAACGCCGTGACTATAACCCCATTCTTAGCTAGCTGAACCTTTACGGCCTTTCTCAGTCCAGAGTGGGGTTGCCTCGCCTCCAGACCGACCTTCTCCAGCACTATACCTCTGGCCATTGGAGCTCCCTCAAGGGGATCGAATCTCTCCTTCAGCCTGTACAGTCTTCTCCTAACCTTCCAGCTATGAAGCCTCTTCTCCTTGTACTTCTCCGCTAGCCCTCGAGCGGCGTACAGTCCTAGCGGTGATTTCTTACCCATGCAACCACCTCACGAGGTAGGGGTAGTCCATGTTGCTATTTTAATGTTGTCTATGTCGTACCATCTCTTGGCTAGAATCCTAGCCCGCTTTATCCTCCTGCCATTCTTCCCTATGGCTATACTCTTATCCTGCTCGACTACATATGCAATAGCGACGGTCTCATCGCCTTGCTTTACTATCCTAACCCTAGGCACTCTGGCAGGGCTCAGCAGATTGATCACGAATCCCTCAGGCGTATCATCGAACTCGACGACCTCAATGGACATATCTAGATCCCCCTTCAGGAGGCGCCTCATGGTCTTCAGCTTCCTCCCTCCCCTGCCCACCGCCCTCCCAAGGTCGCCCTTCTCCACCACGAAGATCAGCCTGTTCTCCTCTTTATCCTCCACCACATCCTTTGGCCTAACCCCGAGCATATTGTGGAAGAGCTGAATGTAACGGAACTGCTCAGGCGTTATGATGACTTTCCTACCTGGAATCCCCCTACACCTCCAAAGATCACTCCACTCCCAAGACCTCCAAGATCCTAGACTCACCCTCCTCCATCACGGCCGCCACTGAAACGAAGAAGGGCTTCTTGAAGGCCCTTCCTAGGTCAATAGATTTGCCGGGATACTGATAGACGGGTACGTTAGCCAATTTAGCCAAGTACTCAACCTCCATCTTTACGTCTGGCGGCGCATTACTGGCGACTATCACCAACTTAGGGCTTTCCCCTGATTTCAGCTGCTTAATCACTCTCCTAGCACCTAGTATCACATTTCCGGACTTGAGGGCTAGGTAAAGTTCAGGTTCGACCTCGCTGCTCATTCACCATCACCTCTACTGCTACCGGGCGGGCTGAGATCCCACCTGACCGAAACCCTTCCCGTCCCTATTGGCGGGGTCTGTCCCATTATTAAAGCGTCTAGTGGCCCCACTATCGGGTTATCCTCACCGCGTCTAGCGGTGTTCAGGATGACATGAGTGGTCCACTCAAATGCCATCTTGCTGAGAGGAGTCTTCATCTCGCTGAAGAATCCTGAAGCGACACCGGCAGCCTGCAGCCTTATGGCCTCTATGGTGCCCGAGTAGGTCATCGTATCAGCAACTAGGGAGATGTACCTCTTATCCACCTCTAAACCCTGCTCCTCCAGTATACGGGCCAGCTCCTTGAATATGCAGTTCCTAGCGGCTTCTATCCCTAGGACCTTCTCAATTTCTTTACAGTCGTTGGTTATCGTTTTAGACACATCGACGCAGCTCAGGTTGAGTACCTCAGCTAAGTTAGACCCGGTCGTCCTTATTACATATTCCTTCTTACCATCCACCTCTATGGTCTCGACCCATGCCCTCTTTATACCCTTTATACCGGAGACGAGCTTGTCTAACACCCTGTACGACCAAGATCTGAGGGTTTGAAGTGGCTTATCTTTTTTGGCGGCCTCGAAGAGTTCTACTATGACCCTATCGCCTTCAAGGGAAACCTCCCCCTTCATGTTCTTAACGGCACTCCTTATGTAGCCCACGAACTTATCGAGCGTGATAAGGTTGCTCTCCAGAGCTCTCATGTCAGGCTTCAGTATGAGCCTGTAGCCGAAGTTGTCTATGGCGTACTCCTCTATCAGATCCCTTATCCTCAACTCCCTGATGCTCCTTATCACCTTCCTTATCTTCACCTCATCGTCTTGACACTCGGGCTTGAGATGTATCTCCATGGTAGGAGTGCTCGTGGATGCATAGAACACGAGCTCCTTGAATCTCTCCACTCCATGGGTCACATCCATGGCCAGCAATCCGGGCGCGTGGAAGGTCCTCAGTACCATCTGGGTGGTGGGCTCCGCTATGCTCTGGGCACTGATGAGGCCGATTGGGGTCAGGACCTCCACCTTAGCGCCCTCGAAGCCCTCCTTTAGCTCCTCTATTATGGCCTTAAGCTCAGACTCCTTCGGCCTAGCCTCGTGTATCTTCTCCGCCAAGGATATCGGGAGACCGGCTTCCCTCAACGCCTCCTCTATTTTACTCCTCGAGACGCCTCTCTTCCTCTTACCCTTTACATGTCTCTCTATTATCCTCTTAATATTGACAGGCTCGTTCCTGAAGAGTTTGGTCGGGTCGTACCCATCCCCACCGAACCTGAATTGGAGGATGTGTCCCAACGAGTCCCTGACCGTCTCATCGTAGGATACATAAACGTCCTTGAGAGAGTTAGCCACTCTCCTGTAGAAGTATCCACTGTCCTCGGTCCTTCTACCCTTATCTATTAGGGACTCCCTGCTGGACATCGCGTGGAATATGAACTCAACCGGATTCAACCCTTTGACGTAACTGTTCCTCACGAATCCCCTCGCCTCGGGGCTTAGATCGCCTCTCTCGAAGTAGGAGAGTACCCTATCCCTGTATCCCTTCCTAGGCCTGCCGCTAGTTAGCACGAATCCGATCCTCGTCTTGATCTTCTGCTGTCCGACTTGGCCCATTATCTGTGACAGGTTCGCTATCGAACCCCTAGCTCCCGTCTTGGCCATGATGGCTACATTGGATTTGGGATCAACGTACTTGGCGACCACGTCGCTGACCTTGCTCCAGAAGCTATCTATCGTCTGGACTATATCGAATTCTAGCATCTGCTCCTCTCTCATAAGTCTGAGGAGCTCCTCTTTTGTCCTGTAGATGGCTGCCTTCCTGACTATGGGCCTGCTCCTTATGAGCTCCATCACCTCCTCTTTGAGCTGCGAGTAGATACCGTCTATCTCCCTGTAGGCTTCCTCCGGCATCATCAGCTCCTTCGGAGATGTGGTTATCCCGTAGAGCATGACCTCCTTGGCGGCTATCTTAAGCAGCTTATTGAGGAAGTCAGCAGCCATATCATTACCGTAATCCCTTATGAGGACATCTATTATCGTGAGCTTCCCTTTAACGAGAGTACCGACGATATCATCGTCTAGGACTCCAGACAGGAGTTGGCCCTTCCTTATTAGCACGTACCCATCCCCGGGACAGGAGGGATCATTGCATTCCACACCCTTAGCGGACTTGGCTACGGACTCGAAATCCAGATCTTTGGGGAGGAGCACCGATATGAGCTGCTTCCCGGTCCATAATTCCTTAGGTTTCTTTATAGCTGGTTCAGGGAGTTCCGTTATTCCAGCCCTAGCCAGGATCCTCGTAGCTTCCGACTTATCGAAGAGCGAGTCCTTCTTCGTAATCATGTACAGGACCGTTATGAGATCCTGCCTCGCTCCCACTATGGAGCCTCCTGTTCTCGGGGAGAGCATGTTATTCTTCACGCCCATAAGCTCCTTGGCCTCAATTGCCCCATCGAGGAGTTGGGGAGCGTGCAAGTTCATCTCGTCTCCATCGAAGTCTGCATTGTAGGGAACGCAGACGGCCGGGTGAAGTCTGAATGTCGCACCGGGTAGCACCTTCACCCTGTGGCCGAGCATGGAGAGCTTGTGAAGTGACGGCTGTCTGTTGAATATGACGTAGTCACCATCCATAAGGTGTCTCTCCACCACATCGCCGGGTTCCAGCTGCTCAGCTACCTCCTTTAACGCCTCTTTACCCTTTCTCTGTATTATCTTCAGGCTTAACGGTGTGGCCCCTCCCTTCCTTACTGTGTTAGCTCCGGGATACTCATCTGGCCCCCTCATGACGAGTTCTTTGAGCTTCTCGATGTTGTTCTCATTGACGTACTCCGGGACGGTGAGGACCATGGCTATCTCCACGGGTACCCCGACCTCATCTATGTCTATCATCGGGTCGGGGGAGATCACCGTCCTGCTGGAGAAATTGACCCTCTTACCTATGAGATTCTTCCTGAGTCTCCCCTCCTTACCACTTAGCCTCTGGAAGAGGGATTTGAGGGGTCTTCTAGTCCCCTTCTGCGTGGCTACGGGCATGTTAGCAGCCGCATTGTTGAAGAACACGCTCACCCAGTACTGTAGGAGGTCCCACTCGCTCTCAACCATGCTGCTGGGAGCGCCTAGCCTCTTGGAGTTATGAAGCTTCCTGTTCACCTTGAGTATCTCCACTAGGATGTGAGTGAGATCATCCTCGGACCTCTCACCTGTCTCTAGGTAGATTGACGGTCTCACCGGGAGAGGAGGTACGAGCAATACGGTTAAGACGGTCCACTCCGGCCTGGCCCTCTCCGGGTTGAACCCTATCAAGAGGGAATCATCATCGCTCACTCTCTCGAGAATATCTCTGATCTCTGTTGGCCATAGCCTCCTAGGTTCAGGCTCCTTTACTATGAACTTGTATACCTCCTCCAACTCCACCCTCTGAACATCAGCCCCGCAGTGAGGACACTTCTTGTGCTTCTTCGTGTATTTCTTCACCTCTTCCCTCACCTGCCTGACTAGCTCATCGTCTATCTTCTTCTCAGGATTCTTCTCAGCAACCTCCTTAGCCTTGGATATGAAATGCGCTCTCTCTTCCTCCGGAAGCAGCACCTTACCGCATTTATGACAGACCGTGTTCAGAGCATCCTTTATCCTCTTAACATATCCTATGTGGACCACGGGCATGGCCAGCTCTATCCTGCCGAAGTGCCCGGGGCAGTTCTTCGGATAGTTCCCGCAGATGGGGCATCTCTTCCTGGGATTTATCGTCCCGAGTCTGGGATCAAGCACACCCCCTTGCACCGGCAGACCGCCCTCATCATAGGCGGTCGGCTCGGTTATCTCAATGAAACCTATCCTCCGCGCATCCGACGGGGAGATAAGGCCGAACATTACCTTTCTGAGGCTGTAAGGAATGGCCTCCTCATCTACCACTGGTTCCCATATCAGCGCCATGGGATCACCCCCTCAGACCTCCTCCCTCACATCGAGTCTCACATCTATGTGCCCACTCATCAGCTCGTCAATGAACAGCTTCGAGGCGTGGCTGGTGATCAGCGGCTTTACCTCCACGGAGGACTGGCATCTCGGGCAGAAGAACTCGTTGGTTCTCTGGTTGAAGAACGCCACCGTGCCGCAGTTCTTACAGACATATATTATCGTCTTGTCCGACTGCTCAACATACCTATCCCTTATCACGGATGCAGCTCCATGCGAGATGAGCACCTCTCCCTCCATTTCACCGAGCCTGAGCCCGCCACCTCTGGCCCTTCCCTCGACCGGCTGCCTCGTCAGGAGCTGCATCTGTCCCCTAGCCCTAGCGTGTATCTTGTCCCTGACCATGTGCTTTAGCCTCTGGTAGTAGCTGATACCGATGAATATGGGGGCCTTTATCATCCGACCGGTCCTACCGTCGTACATTATCTCCTCACCACTATACTCGAAACCGAGCTTCTTCAGAGCTTCCATGAGATCTTCCACCGGTTCTGACATGAACGGAGTACCGTCAACGAACCTGCCCTCAAGAGCGCCGACTTTACCGGCTAATATCTCGTAAAGCTGGCCTATAGTCATCCTAGAGGGTATAGCGTGAGGGTCGAGCACTATATCAGGCACTATGCCCTCGGAGGTAAAGGGCATGTCCTCCTGCCTGTATATCATGCCGAGCACTCCCTTCTGACCGTGCCTCGTAGCGAACTTGTCCCCCAATTCGGGAGGCCTGGTGTCCCTAACCTTGACCCTGACCAGCTTCTCACCACCGGTCTTGGTTGCTAGCAAGACGTCCGTGACTACACCCTTCTCCCAAGCCCTCATGGCTATGGAGGTATCCCTCCTCTCGAAGGTGTATTGATAGCCTCCACCGATGGACAGCTCCGGGGAGAACCTCGGAGGACTCGTCTTGCCTATGAGGACATCTCCACCCTCGACGTAGGTCTCGGGATCCACTATACCATCCTCCCCGAGCTTCTGATAGTACTGCTCCTCCTTCTTTCCGGATACCTTCTTGAGCGGCAAGGGATTCTCGAACCTATCACCCTCGATTATGGCCTGCCTCCTAGCCTCGGCCTCATAGGTTCTGAAGAAGACAGCCCTAGCCGCCCCCCTGTCTATGGAACCCTTGGACATGACTAGGGCATCGTCCATGTTGTACCCATCCATGGGTATGAGGGCGACGACGAGGTTCTGTCCTGATGGCCTGTAATCGTAACCAGTGATCTCGGACCCCCGGGTCTTCACTATGGGCCTCTGCGGGTAGAACATGAGGAATGCTCTAGAGTCGAATCGGAGCCTCCAATTGGCGACATACTCGCCCAAGCCCTGCCTAACCATGTTAGCGCCGATTATGTCTCTAGGTATGTTGTTGTGCTCAGCGTAGGGTATCTGAGAGGCGGCAACACCGAACATCGCGTAGGGGGCGAAATCCAGATGGGTGTGCTTCTCGTTCAGCTCCTTGAGACTGTAGGCAATGACCGCGGACTCCTCCTCGTCGACATCCAGTAGCTCTACGATCCCCATCTTCACGAGGTCGGAGAAGCTCACATTCCCAGCCTCCACCTCGGGCAGGAGCTTTATGGCCTCCTCTATCTTGTCGACGGGTATGAGGGGTCTCCTCATTCTACCAGCGTCGGCGTTTATGTAGACAGCGTTTTCCTCTCTGTTGTAAGTGAAGTTTATCTCCGAACTCATTTCAGGCCTTTTCTCCCTAAGGAAAGCTATCAGGTCATCGGGCTTATCTGTAAACGCTATGAGTCTGCCATCCACATATATGGGGGTTAACCTCCCTACCTCCTTGGGCGTGGCTTGGGCCGCGGGCTTGGCTCCCCAGTCCAAAACCATCTCTATCACGGGCTCTGGATCGGTCCCGAAGGTCACATCGCTGAACACAGCGAGACTCCTAACCAGCCCGACGTTAGTCCCCTCTGGGGTCTCTAGAGGGCATAACCTACCTATGGAGGTACCGTGGATCTGTCTTGCCTCATGAAGGGGCAGCCCGGCCGGTAGAGGTGAGTTGACCCTCCTCAAGTGATGGAGAGTAGCTATGTAGTTGGTCCTCTCCAAGTTCTGACTGACGCCCAGATCGCCTCCCGGCCAAGCTCCGGTTGCTACCGCCCTCAGAATCCGCTGAGTGATCATCTTCTGGCTCATCAGAATCCTTCTAACGTCCAGATCGTACACACCACTGCTGAGTTGCTCATCAGCCTTCTCCTTCAGTCTCCTCACCAGCTGGTAGAACGCATCCCTGAAGACCTCCTGCATCAAGGTCCCCGCGAGCCTCAGCCTCTTATTAGAGAAGTGATCCTTGTCATCGGGAGCGATCTTACCCCTGACAACCTTAAGCAGCTTCTCTATCATCTTAGCAAGGAAGTAGGCCTTCACTATATTGTCCTCCTCGCTATTCCCGATGTGAGGAAGCAGGTTGTTCTTCAAATACTCCTTCGCATACCTCACCCTGTCCGCCTTGGGAACCGCCTGCACGAGCCTCCTGCCTATGTAGTCCAAAGCCTCCTCCTGAGTGAGCATCCCTACAGTGCCCTCCTCCTCAGCCCTTCTCTGAACATCGTCGAGGCTGTAGAGGAATTCGTTCCTTATCTCCTCATCACTGGATATTGCGTCGACGATATCCTCATCCCTCTCAAGTCCGAGAGCCTTCAGCAGCATGGCGACTGGAACTCCCCTTATGGCTCCGGTAGAGGCCTTTATAGTCCCATCTCGGGTGTAATACTCTAGGTAGAGCCTGGTCCTCAGACCTGCCTTCGCCGACACTATCTGAGCTACATGAGAATAGGGCTTATTCTCCGCCGTGGTCTGCTCAACTATCACCTTGTTAGGTGCCAGATCATCTCTGATGACCAGTACTCTCTCCGATCCGTTTATGATGAAGTACCCTCCGGGATCCCTAGGATCCTCTCCCTTCTCTATGAGTCTCTTCTCATCCAGCCCGTACAGGTAGCAGCCCTTCGACCTTACCATTATAGGTATATGGCCTATTCTCACCCTCTCGCTCTTGAGCTCCATTCCTCCTGAATATACCTTTATCTCCAGCTCTATCGGAGCTAGATAGTTTGCGTTCCTCAGTCTTATCTCGTTGGGCATGGCGGGAAGTGAGGAACCATCGTACTCCTCTACCTCAGGCCTCCCCACATAGACCCTGCTCAACACCAGCTTGTAGTTCTCCACAAGCTCTAACTCCTTGAACGCGTCTATGACCTCCTGTATCCCCCTCTCCAAGAATCTGTTGAAGGACTCTATTTGGACGTCAGAGAGCTTCCGCTCCCGGAAGTAGGCCTTCACTATAGGGTAGAAATCGATATTCACATCCCCAACACTCACGGTCGATGACACGGAAACAACCCCCACAACATAATCGTAAAATCAACTCCTACTAACCACGTACCTATAATAGAAGCCCTCCTCACGATGTATCCGGATTAAATCTCCCTCCTTAGCCCCTAACTTCATTACTACGGGATCCGTCACCAATATCTTGGGAAACATGTCCAAAGACCCGTACATCCTCTCCAGCTCTCTTTTCTCATCCTCGCTGACAATCTCATGCTTAGGCACCATGAAGTTCTCCGTGGGATCGTACTTGATCGCCTTCTTTGCCTTCTTGGATCTAGTGGCCTTGGGTCTCTTCTGGGCCTTCTTCTCCTTCTTAGTCCTTGAAGCCTTCTTAGCCTTGGAGGACGACTTTCCCGAGGGCTTCTTCCCAGATTTAGCCTCCTTACTAGGGTTAGGGGAATTTGATCCCTCCCCTAGGTCGATATCGACTGGAACATTCTCAGACTCTACCAAATAAGCACCCCCTTGGAGGGAACACTGGCATCAGGGTGAGTTGCAATACGGTTTTAAAAAGTTTACACCCGTAGAATCCGGGGAACGGATTTGGGGGATGACCTCATCGAGATCAGGTGGCACGGTAGGGGAGGTCAAGGTGCTGTTCTCGCCTCTAGAATCGTGGCTAAGGCTGCCTTCTTGGAGGGAAAGTGGTCTCAGGCATTTCCATTCTTCGGAGCCGAGAGGAGGGGCGCTCCGGTGATGGCGTTCACCAGAGTGTCCAGTTCTCCTATAAGGCTGAGGAGCCAGATATACGAGCCGGATATCTTGGTCCTGCTTGACCCCATGTTCCTCAACTTGGAGATAGCTTGGAGGGGTGTGAAACCAGACACGATAGTCGTGATGAATGTACCCGAAGACCCTGCCGAGATATTCCTTCCCAAGAGGGTGAAGAGACTAGCTACTGTGGATGCCACTTCCATCTCCATGAGCTTGGGATTGAAGGTGGCGGGACTTCCCGTCCCCAACTCAGCCATGGTCGGGGCCTTGGTGAGGGCCACGGGCATAGTTGGACTGGAGAGTGCCGAGAACGCGGTAAAGGCGATGATGAAGAGGCTCACCGATGTGAATTTAGAGGCCCTAAGGAGAGCTCACACGGAGACTAAGGTTCTGGATAGTCCTAAATTCGTTCCTGAGGTAATAGGGGAGGGATGAGTTCAGGCCCCCTCCGCCCTCTCGATGTAAGAATCGAAGAACCTGGTATAGACATCCACCTTAGTCTCCCCAGGCTTCATTTCAATTTCCTCGACCAGTCCGCAGTTGAAGCACTTGATGACAGCCTTACCCTCCTTCTCGTGAAGCTCTACCATTATCGAATTGTGCTGACAGACAGGACACCTGAAGAAGGAAGATTTTCTCCTCCTTCTGACTGGTAGAGTGGTTCTCCTCTTCCTCCTTCCCATTTCAAAACACCCGAATGTTACCGAAGTTCACTTCTAAATTAAGTAACCGGGTGGACCTGACATGGTGGGCCATCCTTTATACCCTCAGTAGGGGCCTTAAACTGGATATGTCAGCAGACGAGGAATACTTCATTTCGCTCGAGGAGGACCTAAAGAGGGTACTTGAGGTCGCCAGAAGGGCTAGAGCCGCTGGTTACGATCCGAAGGAAGATGTGGAGATAAAAATAGCCAACAAGCTTCACGAGAGAATAGTCGCGCTCTTTAATGTGAACTCCCTAGGAGAGAGAGTTAAATACTGGCTTGAAAAGACCAATAATAAGGTAGAAACCGCTTTCAGGGTTATAGCCGAGATTATACCTAGGGGGGATGAGGCCTCTAAGATAGAGGTTGAAGGTAGCGACGAATACAAGGCCGAGCTGGCGCTGAGAGTGGGTATGGCCATAATAACCGATGCTACGGTCTCCGCTCCGATCGAAGGGATAAGTAAGGTGGCCATAAAGGGGGCGGGCCGGGATGCCTACCTCTCTGTTTACTACAACGGTCCGATAAGAACGGCAGGAGGTACTGAGGGAGCTATCAGCGTCCTGATGGCAGACTACATAAGGCAGCGGCTGGGACTGGGCAGGTACGTCCCCACCCACGAGGAGGTCGAGAGATACACTGAGGAGGTCTTCCTGTATAAGAGAGTGGTTCACCTCCAGTATAACTCCGAGCCTGATGAAGTGAGGAGGGCTGTCCTAAACATACCCGTGGAGGTAACGGGCCCTCCAACTGAGAAGGAGGAAGTTTCCTCCTTCAGAAATCTCCCTAGGGTGGAGACCAACAGGATAAGGGGAGGAGCCGTCCTAGTCATTAATGACTGCGTGATACAGAAGGCCAAGAAACTGAAGAAGATCATAAGTCAGCTAAAGGAATCCATAGAAGATTTTGACGATTCAGCCTGGAAATGGTTGGGGGAGGACAGCGGGCAGGAGGAGAGGGGTGGTGAGGGTACCCAAGGTGAGGGCTGCCCGGTAGTGGAACCATCCTACAAATACCTGAAGGACGCCGTCATGGGCAGGCCCATACTGGCTCACCCCTCTAGAATCGGGGGATTCAGGTTGAGGTACGGGAGGTCCAGAAATACAGGGCTCGCGAGCATAGGGATGAACCCCGCGACCATGTACGTGCTTGACAGCTTCGTAGCCGTGGGAACCCAGGTCAGGATCGAGAGACCCGGGAAAAGCGCGGTGGTAATGCCAGTAGATTGGATAGAGGGACCCATCGTCAGGCTTAAGGATGGAAGCGTAGTCAGGGTCGATGATCCTGATCAGGCAAGGGAGCTTGCCGGTTCTGTGGAGAAGATACTCCATCTGGGGGATGTACTGATAGGCTTCGGGGAGTTTCTGGAGAACAACCATAGACTCCTCCCATCAGCATGGGTGGAGGAGTGGTGGTACTCTCTCCTGAAGGAGAGAGCCGAAAAGCTGGGAATCAATCCTCCTGTAGAGAAATGGCAGAAAATCTCCTTCTTAGAAGCCCTAGAGATATCAAAGAAGTTTGGAGTACCCCTACATCCCCGATACACCTATTTCTGGGAACATGTGAGGGTTAGAGAGCTGCTGACTTTGCTTGAGGCTGTAAGGGAGGGAACTAGATCCGATGGAGCGATCTCCCTGAGGGCGAGCGATAATGTCAAGGACATTTTGGAGAGGCTGGGGATCCCCCATAGGGTAGCGATGAACATGCTATGGGTGGAAGGGGAGGACGCAGCCCTCCTAGACTACTTGGCATCCAAAATCCCAGCAGAACTCGATATAAGTGGGGCCTCGGATTACGAGACCCTCAGATTCCTCAACGATCACTTAGACATAAGAATAATGCCTAAGGGACCCACGAAAATCGGTATGAGGGTCGGCAGACCGGAGAAGGCCAAGCCTAGGAAGATGAAACCCCCAGTGAACTTGCTCTTCCCAGTGGGGGGACTCAAGGGAATGACTCGTTCCATGGAAGCGGCGTATAACCAAGGCAAGGTGGAGGTCGAGGTTGCTCTGAGGATATGTCCTGGCTGTGGGACTAAAACGACAAGATATAAATGTCCCAAGTGCGGAGCGAGGACGATTCCACTGCAGTTCTGCCCTGTTTGCGGTAAGAGAGTGAACGGTAGATGCAGAGACCACCCCAACGCGGATCCAGTTCCCTTCACTAAGATCACCCTCGACATAAGGGAGGAGGTGAATAGAGCCCTCTCCAACTTGAGAGAACCTATAGAAGTCCTGAAGAGGGTTAAAGGAGTTAAAGGACTGACTAGCGGATCTAAATCGCCTGAAATAGTTGAAAAAGGTATCTTGAGAGGTAAGTACGACCTCTACGTCTTCAAGGATGGGACGATAAGGTTCGATGCGGTCAACGCAGCGCTCACCCACTTCAAGCCCAGGGAGGCAGGTGTTTCCATCTCAAAGCTGAGGGAACTGGGCTATACTCACGATATCCATGGGGAAGAGCTGGTGAGCGAGGATCAGATCCTAGAGTTGAAAGTTCAGGACATGATAATACCTAGAGAGGCGGCTAAATACCTGTTCAGAGTCTCCAAATACGTGGACGAACTTCTAGAAAAGGTATACGGCTTGGAACCCTTCTACAACCTGAGTAGCGAGGAGGACTTGGTGGGGCACCTAGTCCTAACGATCTCGCCTCATACGTTTGTAGCGAATGTGGCGCGAATAATCGGGTTCACTGACGCGGATGTCCTCTATGCCCACCCCTTCCTTCATGCGGCCAAGAGAAGGAATATCGACGGAGACGAAGACTCCATAATGCTCGCTTTGGATGGTCTCATAAACTTCTCCCAAGATTTCTTGCCCTCCACCCCCGGGGGGAGGGAGGACGCGCCCCTTCTGATGGTGACTAGGGTAGATCCGGAGTACATAGACGACGAGGTGTACAACATGGAGGTGGTCACCTCCCTACCTCCTGCGTTCTATGAGGCAACTTACAGGTATGAGGACCCCGGCAAGCTGAGGGAACTGGTGCCAACTGTGGAGACTGAGCTCTCCAAGGGCGTCAAGTACCCCGAGATAGGTTACTCTATACCAACCTCCCACGCCTACGGGGGGCCCCTTCAGACCATGTACAGGAAGCTGAAGAAAATGGAAGACAAGATGAGGGCTCACTTCTCCTTGGAGGGAAGGATTAAGGCAGTAGATAAGATGGATGCCCTCTCGAGGGCCATATCCTCCCACTTCATCAGGGATATCGTTGGGAACCTGAGGAAGTTCGGCCAGCAGACATTCAGATGCACCAAGTGCAACGCCAAGTATAGGAGACCTCCCCTGTCAGGTAAATGCCTCGTGTGCGGCGGGCCCATTCAATTGACCGTCCACAAGGGTACGGTACTGAAGTACTTGGAGCCAACGCTCTCCCTCATGCGCGAATATGGGATTGAGGGATACCTCTCCCAGAGGATAAGGATCTTGGAGGCGGAAGCGAGGTCTCTCTTCAGAGAGGACGAGGAGAATGGATCATCGAGTACTTTAGAGACTATTCTGGGGGAAAAGCCTTCTGGGGTGAATGTTAAGCCTTTGAGGAGTGAGGGGAAGGGGAAGGAGAGGAAGGAGGAAGGTAAGGCCAGACCCATCGCCAGAAAATTGGTGGATTTCTTGTAGGGAGGATATTCAACTTGAAGTGGATCAGGATAGGAGAGGTGAGGGAAGGCGAGGTGGCAATAATAGGGGTCGTCATAAACGTGATCGAGAACTACTTGGTCTTGGACGACGGCACATCTCGAGCTAGAGTGTATTATGACAGGGCATCTGAATTCAAGCCCAAGGACATCGTGCTGGTGGTCGGTTCGGTGATCACATCCTCGGAGGATTTCAAGGAGCTACAAGGATACGCAATTGCCGACATATCAGGAATAGATATAAGTTTGCTCAGGGATGTGGATGAGGTAAGGCGAGAAGTGGAGAGAAAACTGAAAGGTGGTAGAGATGGTGAATAGGGTGGTCTTCGAGGAGGCTAGCACCCTCAAGGCAATAGTTGATGCGGTCGAATCCTTGGTGGGCGAGGCCTCCATTAAGCTGGACCCGGAAGAGGGCATGGGCCTTCAAGCCTTGGATCCCTCGAAAACGGCTATGATCCAGTTACTGCTTCCCAGAACCTACTTCATCGACTTCGAGGTGGAACAGTCGAACTTCTACGGAATAAACTTCACAGACCTCTCGAAGATACTCAAGAGGGTGAAGGCTAAGGAGAGAGTGGAACTTGAATTCACCGAGTCTTTGATGAAGGTGACCGCTATGGATGGTTATAGGAAGACCTTCGAGCTGCCCCTACTGGCTGGAACACCCTTCGAGTTCAAGACGATAAAGGTAGACTACAAGGCCAAGGCTAGGCTCGATAGCGATGTCATACCCAACGCCATAAAGGACCTGAAGATTATAGGCTCCGATGTCGAGATCTATATAGACAGCGAGAAGGTCGAATTCAAGGCTGAAAGCGACAAGGGAAAGGCCACGATATCAATCACGAAGGAGGACAGAGCCTTGATAG
>JACXSR010000057.1:0-5045 GCA_035319845.1 Thermoproteota archaeon | reverse complement strand
CGGTGACGAAAGGAGGATGCGACGTGGAGGTGGGGGGCAAGAGGACCCACTTGGACGGGTAACCTCCGATTCCCCTCAGGCCTCGTCCAAGAGCCTCTTCTCCCCCTCTATCTCCTTTATCTCGGTTATGTCCTGAACCACCTCGACGGTCCCCAAGTACTCCCCGTCCTCCCCCCTCACGGGGAAGTACCTTATATGCACCTTCCTCCCTCCCATGTCTATCCAGAACTCGGCCAGATCCCTCTTACCCGCCTTGAACTCCTCGACTATCCTCTTCACAATGTGGACGCTGCCGGGTGGATGGCAGAGCTCGACCTTCCTCCCCAATACAGTTTTAGAGCGGTAGAAGATGAGTCCCGGCCTGTAGTTGTAGTAACGTAGCCTGTCTTCGGCGTCCACGAAAGTTATCTCGAAGGGAAGGGTTCTCAGGAGGGCATCCAGCTCCTTCAGGGATATGTACCCGTTCCTAAGCTCAAGATCACCGATCCTCACGAGCACGTGATCGTCCCTCGCTTCCATGAGGGAGGTCATCGCCTTCATCTCATCAGGCATCCTCGATATCTGCTCCTCGGTTACCCCGGATTCAACCTCGTGAGGGTACACCGGGTTTCCCGGCTTCCATCCCTCCCTCGGCTCGACCTTGTAGTAGCCTACCTCCGGTTCCTCCAGCCTGATGGCGGACCACTCCCCCTCACTCAGCAGGATCTTGACCGTCGGGTAGAGTATCCTGTTCTCCCTGAACACCATGTCAACCAAGGCCCTAGAGAGCTCGTCCGAGATGGATCTGAGCTCAGCCAGATACTCAGGATCTTCCAGCCTTTCCTCCGCCAGCGACTGGTTAAGTCTCCTTATCTTGGCCATGACCTGATCCTGCTTAGTCCACAGGACCCTTGGAACTGCTGTTAGCCCCCTTCTCTCTATGTAAGGAAAGAGAAGGAATTGGAGACGAACGAAATGTCTCCTGATTCCCCTCAGCTCCGATCCCAGTCTTCTCAGCTGGTCAAATACCTCTTTCCTCCTGTCACCCTCCACCTTGGCGAGGGAGCCGGCGTAGAGCATGAGCTTCTCCGAGTCCTTGAGGATCTCCTCGTTCTCCCTTAGCAGGGTGTCCAAGGGATGACCCGGCTCTATACCCTCCAGCCGGGAATCCATGAGCGACTCCCGGAAGAGTGCGACGTGCAAGTCGCAGAGGGCGGCTATCTCAAGGGGAGAGACCCCTTGAGCTACCAGCTCTTGCTCCACCAAGGGTATCTCCCAAGGGGATACTCCCTTCAATACTTCCCTGAACCTCTCTTTGAGCTCCTCGAAATCAGCGCCCCTGTGCAGCTCCTTGAGGATCTCCCTCACCTGATCAAGCTTCTCCTCAATCCACTCCTGCCTGCTCATAGTTCCTCATTATGACATGTGTCATACACTATTAAAGTTTAGGTCTACCTAACTTGGGCCATGGACCGGCATCCTCGGTCCAGATGACCTCTAGGCAATTGCCCCATACATGGACGGAAGTGGAGCAAGGCTGTGCCCCGGATCCTCAATCTCCAGTCTTTCTCGACACCCGATAACCACGCATAGGTGGGAACACGTAGGTTGGTTGACGGGTGTCATGTTAATAAGGGTTCATCGGACAAAGTAGGGGATGTCATGGATGATCTCAGGCTCCACTTGGCCCTCTCATCCACCCTGCTAGTTCTGGTTGTCGGTTCTCTAGTTATGCTCGCGCCTCAGTTCACCGAGCTGAGGACCAGCCTCGGGTTGCCAGCCCACTTCCCGGGCAGCAGATTCAATCACAGCGTAGGAGCCGCTGAGATAATATCTGAGGAGGGCGGTCGAGATTACTTGGCCAGATTGACCTTCATCTACCACAGCGTCTTCGCTCTGCTGATCTACGCCACCATGATACCCCTGATAGCGAGGAAGGAGCTGGGAAGGGAGTTGATGAATCTGCTCTCTGTCGGCGCGGTCATGACGGTGGTGGGCGGCCTAGCCTATTCTTACGTCCAGCCCTTCCACCTGTGGCACGGGCTGTTCGTCACAGGCTTGGCTGCCATCTTCCTAGCCGGACTGATGGTGCTCCTCAGGATGCGTCCCGACGACCTGGTCGGGTCCAACATAAGGCTCACGGGCCTCCTGATGCTGGCTGGGTCGATGATAGGCGGGTACCTCGGATCCAGCTTTATGGAGGGAAGATCTGATTTTGTGAGGGCGCTCATAGAGGCGAGGTTCAACCCTGATCTAGCTGAGGAAATTCCTCTGTGGAGGGCTCTGACCGCCCACGAGCATGCGATGCTGCTCCTGGCCCTCACATTGGTCTTCCTCACGGCGATAAGTCTGCTCGGAGTGGAGGAGAGGGGGATATCGAGGCTGGCCCTTCATCTGATATGGTTCGGCCAGCTGCTCGCCGCCGTGGCGAGCTTCGCCGTCTGGCCCTTCGGCAAGACGGCCCACCTGATAATAACACCGGCGGCCCTGATCCTGTTATTGGGAACGACCCTCCTCAGCTTTAAGGCGAGAGGGGACAGCTTGAAGTGGGGGCTCGTCGCTGGAAACCTGATCATGTGGCTGTCGGTAACAATTCCAGGGGCTCTGGTGGCAATGAGCCTGAGGAAACCCCTCTTCTTCGATCCCCCCTTCAGGGACCCCGCTTGGGACTGGGCCGAGCTGGCCTACAACGTGGGGCACTGGCACATCCTGCTGGGCATGTGGGGGATAACGGTCCTCCTGATCTACCTCAGCTGGCCTGTCGACCTCATGGGGACTTCTAGGACAGCTAAACTGGGCGGATGGCTCTCTTTACTCGGTTTCGGGGCTGCCGCCATCTCCGTCAACCTGTACATGCTCGGGAACCCACCCGGACCCTACTCACCCAATCCTTACTCGAACATCTGGCTCACCTACCTGGTGGAGCCCTCCCTGGTGGTGATGAGCTTGGGCATCTTCATCTCCTACGTCTGCCTGATGGGTTCGCTCAAGGAGGGCCTGTTTTGGCCCTCCTCAGAGCTAGAGATGGAAAGATAGGTGGGAGGATTAGAGGGCCCTCTTCCCACCCACGGTCAGGAGGATCGAGTTCGCCACCCATACCACCGCGAGGCCGATCATAGAGATTGTTATCCTTAGCTCATCGGGCAGGAAAAGGGACGCGATCCCCACGGCGAAGTACCCCATCCCCTCTAGGATGAAGAGCACAGCCACGAAAGTCCTGCCGAATGTCTCTGTGGACCAATGTGATGGTTCTTCAGGCAGTAGGAGGGCGTAGATCAGCGAGTTCAGCAGAGCAGATCCGGAGAGGGCTGCTAGGTATATGAGAGCAGGTACCGCGCCAGCGGGCACGAATATCGCCAGCGCAGCCGCTATGAGGAGGGCGACGGGCATGTTCACCGTCAGGAAGGTGTAGAACTTCACCAAGGCTATCTTGCCTCTGGAGATGGGGAGGGAATAGAGCGCCTTGGCCCCTGCAGCCTCCATTATGTATAGGTACAGGATTGAAAAGCCGCCCAGTCCCCCTACAGCGAGGGCCAGGGGAGGGAGCAACCCCGAGAACTCTTGAGGCAGGCCCTCGCTCAGGAAGGGGAACACGAAGGTGAGCGGGAAAATGAAGGAGTACATTATGAGGGAGGCGAGGATCCTCGGCGTCCTTGTGGCTACTTTCACCTCCCTCATCAGGGCCGCGGTGAAGCCGAAGCTCAGGCTCCACCTAGCCGGTCCCTTGGGCAGGGGAACCTCTCCCCTCGTGGCGACCCTCCAGAACCTGGATGTGCCAACCCTCAGGAGGACATACGAGGCCAAGATGAGGAGGAGGGAGGATGACAGGGCCTCAGGGCTCCTGAACATCATCACGAAGCTGACCGGGGGAACCAGATACAGCTGGGAGGCCCCGCCCTCATAGAGCTTTGAGACCGCGTCCATCAGGGGACCCATGACGAATCCGATACCGAGGACAAGCAGCCAGACTAGGGTGGAGATGGCCCTTCCCTTCAGGCTCCTCGTGTACCTGGTTGCCAGCGAACCTGCCAGGTACCCCAGGGACATGGAGAGGATCAGGGCCACGAGCGAGCCTATCACACCTCCCACCACTATCATGGGATCTCCCAACAGGTAGGATTCGATGACGGCTCCGGGGATCAGGACGAACGGCAGGGCGGCGCCTCCCCAGTAAACTCCCACCCAGAGGAGGGCTCTCCTTACCTCGGACTCACTAACGGGGAGATGAAATATGGGCTCCAAGAGCTTATCCGATACCAGCACTTGGAGGTTGAGGGCCATGAAGAGCACTCCCATCAAAACCTCCATCACGAAGAGCATTATCAAGGTGGGATAGGCCACCTCGGGTCCGCCGAAGGCGCTCAGGCCTACCGTGGAGGACATGAGGACGAAGATACCCAAGAGGAATGCGTTGTACTTGAGCATGCTCCCTCCGCTCATTTTGAAGAAGCGAAGGCTTCTTCCAGCCTCCTTTCTCGATCTGTAAGCCGCCTCCTTGGCAACCACCTCGGCGATCTTCCGCCAAGACATCGAATCACCTAGAGGGCCTTTAGCAGCTCCTCCAGCTCTGAGGTAAGTCCTGTGACCTCGAGGAAGTACGTCTCGAGGTCTTTCTTTCCCCTCAGCTCCTCCATCGGACCCTTCGCCACGACCTCTCCCAAGTGCATTATGGTAACCTCGTCGGCCACGGCCTCGGCTAGCTCCAGAATGTGGGTGGAGAAAACGACGACCCGTCCCTCCTCGGCGTACTTCCTCATCAGTTCCTTCAGGACCCTTGCCACCTCTGGATCAAGTCCCGAGAAGGGCTCATCCAGTATGAGCACCTTGGGGTCGTGTATCAGGGCAGACATGAGCAGAAGTTTCCTCCTGTTCCCGTGGCTGAGCTCCCCTCCAAGCTTCCCCATGTGCTCCTCCATCTTGAATATCTTTATCATGGTCCTCAGCCTAGACTCCATCTCCTCCTTGGGGATGCCGTAAACATATCCAAGGAAGCTGAGGTACTCGGCGGGCGTGAGGCTCTCATAAATCACGATCTCCTCGGGGGCGTATCCCACGATCTTCCTCGC
>JACXSR010000026.1:0-23505 GCA_035319845.1 Thermoproteota archaeon | reverse complement strand
AGGTCAAAATATAGAGGACATATATGTTGGGTCTTACGCTAAAAAGAGAGATGTAACAAAAATAATGCTCGGTCATACCGAGATAACGCTGTCTGGAGATAAGATACGTCTCTCCGGCATCTATAACTTGTCGATTGAATCGGACTATAGGAGGATGAGCAGGTTACTCGGAAATATAACAATGTTCATAAACGGTACTCTCATCGTAAATGAGACAATGAAGCTCAATCCCGGAGAATCCCAGAGACTGACCTACAACTCAACCGTAATGGAGGTATTTCATGCCGTTCCCGGGCTCCTGAGTATAGAGATAAACTCGACTAGGGATGAAATCGCAGAATACCCGGTTTCCATCTTCATAAGTTCCATAGAAGAGAGGAACGGATTTATATTCGTATTTGACTCAGTCAAACCATTCTGGAAGACTAGAACTGCTAGGGTGGATGATAGCTACGTTGTGATCCTGCCCCCGGGGTGATACCTTTGGGCAGGAAATTGGTCGATGTAGAGGCCGATGTCGGCTTCGAGGTGTGGGCTAGTGACCTCAATTCCCTCTTCGAAGAGGCCGCCCTTGCCATGTACGAAATAATGGTGGATGTTGAGAGCGTGAATCCTATCGAAGAGAAGGAACTGGAACTGGAATCGGAGGATCTCTCTCTACTCCTCCACTCATGGTTATCAGAGCTCCTGTTCATCACGGATGTGGAGGGACTGGTCTTCTCGAAGTTCAAAGCCGATGTTCAAGGCACCAGGCTCAATGGTAAGGCATGGGGTGAGCCCGTGGATCCTGAGAGGCACAAACCCAAGACCGAGGTGAAAGCGGTCACCTACTACAAGCTCAGAGTGGAGAAGGAGGGTGACCTCTGGAAGGCCGTGGTTATTCTGGATCTCTGATACGCGAGGATGGTATTGAACACGCTGTCTGGGATCGCTGGTTCCACAGGAGAGAGCCCGCCTGACATACCAAACTTTAATAAACCCCAAGCTTGTCTTGTGTTGGAAAGTTAACGGGGTGCTAGTAATGCCCAGAAGACACGGTTCGCTGCAGTTTGCTCCTCGGAAGAGAGCTAGAACTCAGAAGGCAGTCTTCAGATCTTACCCTGAACTGCCCCTTGAGGAGCCGACCCTAGTAGCCTTTCCAGGCTATAAGGTGGGTATGATCCACGTTCTAACGAAGGAAGATAGGCCCGGCAAGCTCAATATAGGCCAGCCTGTGACCTTGGCTTCTACTGTAGTGGAAACCCCTCCGATAGAGGTGGTAGGGTTCAGACCCTATGTGGGAACCTACTATGGGCTAAAGGCGGTGACTACAGCCCTTAAAATAGAGCAAAACGACCTGATCTCTAGAACCATAACTGTTGGCGATGGTGTTGACAACTGGGACGAGGCCCTCGCCAAGGTAGAGGCCAACAAGGACAGGATAGAGGAGGTAAGAATCCTAGCTTATACTAGGCCAGATTTAGCAGGAATACACAAAAAGAAACCGGAATTCCTTGAGATTCCGGTTAAAGGAGGATCCATGGACAAGAGGATCGAGTACGCCCAGTCTTTGGTGGGCTCTCAGGTAAAGGTCGGCCAAGTCTTCAAGGTCGGACAGTTGGTAGATGTAACTGCGGTAACAAAAGGACATGGGTGGCAAGGCGTCGTTAGGAGGTTTGGAGTCGAACTGCTCAGGCACAAGGCTGGCAAAGGTAGGTGGAGAGTCGGGAGCTTGGGATCTAGGCATCCACCCTATGTAACTTGGAGAGTTCCTAGGGCTGGCCAGACCGGTTATCACAAGAGGACTGAATACAACAAGAGGATATTGATGATGGCCGACCTGTCCGAGGAGGGAGCTCTGAACATAACACCCAAGGGAGGGTTCAAGAATTACGGTATCTTAAAGAGTCAGTATGTGGTCCTCTCCGGATCAATACCTGGTCCGACGAAGAGGTTCGTGTTCATGAGGCACCCGATAAGGCCGAAGTACGAGGAACTCCCAGCGCCCGAGATAAGCTATGTGAGCTCCGTGGGTTGGTTGAAGAGGTGATTCCATGGTCTCGGTTCCAGTGTTCAATCTGAACGGTGAGAGAGTAGGGGAGGTAGAGCTTCCCTCCATCTTTGGCATGGAGGTCAGGCCTGATACCATAAGGCGAACCTACCTGTCCCAGCTGACCGCTAGAATACAGCCCCAAGGTAGGGATCCCTTGGCCGGGCTCAGAACATCGGCTGAGTCTTGGGGGGCTGGTCATGGAGTTGCCAGAGTACCTAGGGTGAAGGGTAGGGGTTATCCGGCCGCCAGTAGGGCGGCTAGGGCAGTCATGACCGTCGGTGGCGCGAAGACCACCGCACCCAGATCTTGGAAGGTCATTTGGGAGAGGGTCAACAAGAAGGAGAGGAGGCTAGCCATACTATCCGCTATAGCGGCTACTGGGAGGGTAGATCTCGTCAAGGCCCGGCACAGGGTAGACTTGGATCATGTACCTCTAGTTGTAACCGATGATCTAGAGGGAGTGTCCAAGACTTCCCAGCTCTACTCCCTGCTATTGAAGCTCGGCCTGAAGGAGGAACTCTACAGGACCAAAAAGAGGTTCAAGAAGATAAGAGCTGGCCGAGGAAAGATGAGAGGGAGGGTCAGGCAGAGAGCGAGAGGCCCGCTCATAATATACCTCAATGAGGGATCCCCAATAGCAAGGGCGGCTAGGAACATACCCGGAGTTGATGTAGTCGCCCTCAGAAATCTTAGTGTGATTCACCTAGCTCCAGGAGGCGTCCCGGGTAGGCTGACTATATGGACAGAGGGAGCTCTCCGTTCCCTAGAGGAGGTGATGGGCATTGCCTAGGATTAGTGACTTCGATCCCTATAAGATATTGAAGGCTCCCATCTCCACCGAGAAGGTCGTCAGAATGATTAACGAAGAGAATAAACTGGCTTTCTTCGTGGACAGAAGGGCAAACAAGAAAGAGATAAAGAGAGCCGTTGAGGAGGCCTTGGATGTCAAGGTGGAGAAAGTATGGACTATAATAACTATAGATGGCAGGAAGAAGGCATACGTGAAGTTAAGTCCCGAGTATAGGGCCGCAGATGTTGCTGCTAAGCTGGGAATAATAGGGTGATAATATGGGTAAGCGCATACTGGTCCAGAGAAGGGGAAGAGGGGGCATCCAATTCAGGTCTAGAGACCATCTAAAGATAGCCCCCGTGAAATATCCACCTCAAATAGGGCTGAACGATCTCGTGAGGGGGGTCATAAAGGAGATACTCCATGAGCCGGGGAGACACACCCCGATCTCACTTGTGGAACTCGAAGATGGTACAAAGTTCTATTACGTACCTCCAGAGGGCGTATATGAGGGACAGGAGATCCAGATAGGTCCTGGAGCTGATATAAAGACGGGGAACGTTCTTCCCCTCTCTGACATACCTGACGGAACTTTGGTCTCTAATGTGGAGATAAGACCTGGCGATGGGGGGAAGATAGCTAGGAGGAGTGGAACCTACGCCCTAGTGTTCTCCCACGAGGGGGATAGGGTTCTCCTGAGGCTTCCCTCTAGGAAGGAGAAGTTCGTTGATGCTAGGTGCAGGGCCACTATAGGAATAGTTGCCGGTGGCGGCAGGATCGAGAAACCGTTCATGAAAGCCGGCCTAAAGTATTATCACGAGAAGACCCATCCGAAGAGATGGCCTGTGGTCAGAGGTGTGGCCATGAACCCCGTTAGCCACCCGCATGGTGGCGGATCTCACAAGAGGCCTGGCAAGCCAACAACTGTTGCCAGAACAGCTCCGCCAGGGCAGAAGGTCGGACACATAGCTGCTAGGAAGACGGGTAGGGCCAAGAGGAGAGCTGGCCTCTGAGCCCAACCTTTATTTATGGCTCAGGTTATGGGTGACATGTATGTCCTCCAAGGAGTTCAGATACAGAGGTTACACGCTGGAGGAGCTCCAGAGCATGACTCTAGATGAGTTAGCAGAGGTGATGCCTGCCAGAATTAGAAGGACGCTTAAAAGAGGTCTTTCCCCGGAGAATAAGAAGCTCTTAGAGAAGATCAGGAAATACAGGAGCAAGGGCATAGACAAGGTGATTAGGACCCACAGGAGGGACATGCCCGTTCTCCCCGAGATGGTCGGGGCTAAGATAGCTGTCCACAATGGGAAGGAGTTCGTGGAGATAACCATAGTCCCCGAGATGATAGGCCACTACCTAGGAGAGTTCGCGATGACCAATAGGATAGTGAGGCACGGTAAGCCCGGCAAGGGAGCCACCAGATCCAGCAAATTCGTGCCACTCAAGTGATTCACCTTTTTATTCCCCCTTGCCATTTCATACCGGAATTCGCGTACAGCTAGAGCCGGGGTGGCCGAGCCAGGACCAAGGTGCCCGCCTTGAGAGCGGGTGGCCCTCCGGGCCGCGAGGGTTCGAATCCCTCCCCCGGCGCTATAACTTGGGGAGCAGTTCTGGAGCGTTCTTCATAATGGCTATCCTGGGCTTGTCTCCTAGAGTCCTCAGTTCCGAGTTTATTGCCTCCTGTAGGTCTTCATACCAGGAAAAACCAAGGGATGAAGCTTCTTCCTCGGAAATACCATCGGAGACGATGATGACCTTTATCCTAGACCTCACCTTGGACCATACCATCGAGTTAGCAGCACCCACAAGATCCCTGACCTCTCCCTTCCTGACCTTGGCATCTATCTCCTCGGGACTCAACCCAGCCAGCTCTAAAACTTCAGGGTGAGTTACGGCCACGCCCTCTGGGCAGGGCGTGGCGAGTATGAGGGTACCTCCATCCCTGAGGATCATCTCAGCTGGGTATAATGACTTATGGGCCTGCCAAAACTCGATATCGGCAGGATAGCTGCTAGCAATTACTAAATCTAGGTTAACGGGAGCTTCTACCTCATACACGCGCTTGGCCTCCTTAACGGCCTCGGAAAAGACTTCCCTAAAACTACCCGCGCCCACCCAAGTGGGTCTCCCCTTTCCATCGACAACCACTTCCACCAACCCTCTCAGTCCAGCCCTATCCGCAACGAGATCCATGAGATCTCTGACAGGATTCTCCTTCATTCCTAGGAAGCTCCTCCTTAATCTCGCGCTGAGTAGGTGCATATCACCCACAGTCTTCTCACCGGATACTCCAGGCAAGACTATCTTAGATCCACCCGAGAAGCCGGAGACGTGATGCGGGGTGACCATTCCTACACCTATCGAGACATCCACCTTAGTGAGGGCGCTGTTCACCTCGATAGGAGATCCGTCCGGCATAGTTCCAACTCTAACCTGTTCTTCCGGATCTCTATAGTTGGGTTGAACTATCTCAACCCTCTCCAAAGCCTCTCCATACTTCTTCTCCAACTCCTCTTGGGCCATCGGCCTGTGAGTTCCCAAGGCGGCGAGCAGCAGGATGTCGTCATCACTCACACCCGTGGAATTCAGGTAATCTAGGAGATGTGGAAGTATGTCTGCAGTGGGAGTGGGCCTAGTCACGTCATCAGCAATTATCGCGACCTTCCTACCCGGGCGAACGATCCGGTCTAAACCCCTCAGGGCGCGCTGCAGTGCACCTTGGATATCTTCAAGAGGAGCAACATTATTAGGACCTATCTCGACCACTCGGGCCTTGTCTGGGAGGTGGAGGCTCAGGTAGCGATCGCCGTACCTGAAGGAATATGGGGCCATCTCTATCCAGCCAACTTAATTGCCAACTCCAAGGCCTTAAGCATACTACCCTCATCGGCCATGCATCTTCCGACTATGTCGTACGCCGTCCCGTGATCCACAGAGGTCCTAACATAGGGCAGCCCTAACGTGACGTTGACCGCCCTATTGAAGCCGATAAGCTTGGCCGGTATGTGACCCTGGTCGTGGTACATGGCCACGACCGCATTGAACTCCCCCCTTAATGCCCTGAGGAATATAGTATCAGGCGATAGGGGCCCTTCCACCTTTATTCCCTCGCTTCTGAGCTCTGCTACGGCTGGACCTATTACATCTACCTCCTCCCTCCCCATCACCCCACCATCTCCAGCATGGGGATTCAGCCCAGCCACCGCGATGTTGACCCTCTCCCCCAATCTCCTCAGGAAGGAGGCCGTCAGTCGGACGGTCAGGGAGATCTCCTCCTTGCTTATGGATGCCGGAACGTCTCTCAACGGGATATGAGTGGTGACGTGGCTCACTCTCAGCTCATCCAAGTACAGAAGCATCTTAGTCCTCACCCCACCGGCCAGTTCTGCGAGCAACTCAGTATGGCCGGTGAACCTAACTCCAGCCATGTTAACGGCCAATTTGTTCACAGGGCCTGTTACCAAAGCGCTAGCTTTGCCCCCCATCATCAGTTCTGAAGCCCTCACTATATACCTGTAGGAGTAGATACCACCCTCAGGGGTTGCCTTCCCCATCGGGACATCCTCACCACCCATATCTATTACGGGAATTGCACCCATCAAGTATCCGGGTTCATCGACGGACGAGAACCTCAACTTCAGGCCGCAAAGATCCGATACTTCCTCAAGACACTTCTTACATCCCACCACCGTGATGGGCCTCCAGCTACCAATGCGAGCTAGGGACTTCACAACGACCTCGGGGCCTATTCCAGCGGGGTCACCCATCGTTATCAAAATCGGCTTCATGTAACCACCTCCTAACCTTAACTAAGGTCTTCTCCGTCCCGAAGCCCCCCGCCTTGGTTACAATGGGCAAGCCATCCAGCGATCCACCTATTATCCATCCAGCAGCCAGTCCCTGCTCTGGCGGCTCCCCTATCTCTACGCCAACCACTTCCAACCCATCTATCAGTTTCCTAAAGGTCTCCCCACCCACTACGACAAGCCCTCCGATCCCGTTAAGCAGATGTCTGACTTTCTCGAGCAGGTCATGTCCCGTTTCAGCTAGGCGGAAGTGAATTGCAACATCCCCGCCCTCTCCCAGTGTATTAGCCGCTCTCTCCACATTGAGTTCGCTTATCCCCAGAACAGGTATTTCTGTGGAGAGCACCTCGAGTTGCCTGATCGTAATCTCATTCTCCGATCCAGATACGAAGAGTATCGGACCATTTGCCCTTGGAGGCTCTCCCTTCTCCATCCCTATCCATCGGGCCAGTTCCATCGCCAGCCCTGCGCTGCCCGCCATCACCCGATAACTAGAGATTTCTTCAAAGAAGAGAGATAGCGCTTCCCTATCTGGGACCTCCTTGGCTATCAGTACGTCGGAGTCTCCTTCTCCCCAATAGCCCACCATCAGATCGGGCGATGTAGCCCTCATTATTTCCTCTATGACGGAGGAGGCAACAGGTAGCTCTCTTACATATTCCGTGTTATCTAAGGGAACACCTCTGACGTACAATCGACCATTCAGTACAATCCTCCCCTGCTCAGGGTATGCTGGCGTGAAAGGCATGGTAACTGCCAGCATAGAGACGATGGAGTGTATCTCGGCACCAACGTTCCCTCTCATTGTAGAATCCACCTTCTTGTATAGATATCTCGTCCTCGTCAAGTCTAGGCTCTCCAAGACCAACCTGACCTTCCTTTCAGCTTCCGCGGGGGTGGCGAGCCTAGTGTCTGTGCTCAGAGACACGCATTTCCACCCATGTCCCACGGACTCATGGTCTAGGGAGACGAAGGAGCCGCGTCCGAACTGAGAGGCGGTATCCAGAGCACCAGTTAGGTCATCAGCTAGGACCAAGACATCCATCAGGAACTATGAGGGGAGGATCCCCTAAAACAGTTGTCCGGGAGATCAGGTAGTCAGCATTACTATGCTTATCTTGACATCCTCGGGAATTGTGACCCCCATTATACTCCTTATATACCTCTCATCGGGGTTCGGGATGTCTATTATACGCTTGTGAATCCTCAGCTCGTACTTATCGTATCTATTCGTCCCCTCGCCCGAGGGGTTCCTGAGAGCGGTAACTCTGAGCCTCTTGGTCGGCAGTGGTATCGGACCCTTGACCCTGACCCCCATCCTCTCAGCCATCTCCTTGAACATCCTGCTTACTTGATCCAAGCTCTTGGGATTAGTGCTGACCATCTCTATCCTCAGTACCTCGGGCATTTTACCACCACTCACCGGGACAACTCACTGCTAAATAAAAATGATGGAGGGTTTACTTCTTCTTCCTCTCCATCGGGACTACATCCAGCACTATGCCAGCGGCGACAGTCATGCCCATGTCCCTGACCGCGAATCTGCCGAGCGGTGGGAAGTCACTGTACTTCTCTATCACAAAGGGCTTCAGCGGCTGGAATTTCACTATAGCAGCCTCTCCTCTCCTTATGAAGCTCGGGTTCTCCTCTATGACCTGGCCGCTCCTCGGGTCGATCTTCTTCTCTATGGATACCATCTTACAAGCCATGTGTCCGGTGTGAGCGTGTATAACTGGCGTATAGCCGGGAGCTATGGCCGTCGGGTGCTGTAGCACCACTATCTGGGCGGTGAACTCCTTGGCGACAGTGGGTGGGTTGTCAGGGTGACCTATAACGTCGCCCCTCTTAATCTCCTTCTTATCAATACCCTTTATGTTGATCCCTATGTTGTCACCTGGTTCAGCCTTGTCTAGCTTCTCGTGGTGCATTTCTATGCTCTTAACCTCTGCGGTCTTGCCAAGAGGCTCTATTATTATGGTGTCACCGGGCTTGATTACTCCGGTCTCCACCCTACCGACCACGACGGTACCGACCCCCGTTATGGAGAACACATCCTGTATCGGTATCCTGAGAGGCTTGTCCACGGGCTTGGGCGGCGCAGAGAAGGTGTCCAGTACCTCATAGAGCGTTGGACCATTGTACCAAGGCATGTTCTCGCTCTTCCTGACCACATTGTCTCCCTTCAAACCGCTCACAGGGATGAACTGTATCTTGTCGGGATCATATCCGACCTTCCTGAGGAGCTCAGCCACTTGGGCCTTTACCTCCTCGAACCTCTCCTTGCTGTAGTTCACGGTCGGATCGTCCATCTTAGATATGGCGACAGCGAGCTGGTTGACTCCCAGCGTCTTGATTAGGAAGACATGCTCTATGGTCTGTGCTTGGACACCCTCTCCCGACTTGGCGGAGACTACGAGTATAGCAGCGTCGGCCTGGCTGGCTCCAGTGATCATGTTCTTTACGAAGTCCCTGTGTCCAGGGGCGTCTATTATGGTTATCATCTTATGGGGCGTCTCGATCTTGGTATGGAATAGGTCGATGGTCATACCCCTCTCTCGCTCCTCCTTGAGCCTGTCCACGAGCCAAGCGAACTGAGCGTCAGCTGCTTGTTCCTCTGGAGGAAGCTCTTCCACCAGCTGGAGATCGAAGAACATCCTCCCTATCAGCGTCGACTTTCCGTGGTCGACGTGTCCCACGAAGATCAGGTTCACGTGCTCCTTCTCGGCCATCTTATCACCCTATCACCTACGGGTATCTCTACCGGTCCATGACTGTGCGCATTTTTAAACCTAAACGTAACCCTCGAATCTGAGGGCCGAACATGAAACCGATCGAATCCACTCTGGATGGTTACAGGGAGTTCACCGCTTGGATGGCGGTTATCCCGGCTTTCACAGTCTTCCTAGCGACTTCCCTATCCTTGAGGATTACCCTAGTGAGTAGGGAACTAGGAGCCATGTTAAGTGTGCTGTTCATGGTGATAGCCCTCTTTCTATTCATAATGTCCGATAGGTACGTGAGGAGGATAGTATTCTCGGAGAACCTGAACGAGAGTGAGTTGGGGGCTCTGTATAGGAAGGCCGCCTACTATTCTGGTCTGATGATACCCTTGGTGGGTTTCATATCCTCCGTACTTGTGGGATATCCGGATGCACCGTTCACGGCGCTGTCATTCATGATAATAGCTCTTAGCGGTTTGGGATCCGCATGGAAGAGGTTCTCTGACAAAATGACGGGAAAGCTTGTTATCCCGAAGGGAGGATCAGATAAGCCCAGCAAGGATAAGAGGGGGAAGAAGGGGAAAGATTGATTCCTCACGCAGATAGAACTTTCTCCACCTCTCTTAAGAACTCCTCGGCTTTAGAACGGTCGTCCGATTCCACGAGGACTCTTATCTTAGGCTCGGTCTTAGAGGGACGGATTAGCCCCCAGACCTCCAAGTCCGAGAGTCGGACACCATCGGTAAGATCTATCTCCATCCCCCTCTTTTCGCCGAGCGATATGAGATCCCTCCTCAGCGAATTCCAATCCCTCCTTTTGGGGAAGTTAGCCCTAATGGTGTGATATTTAGGTAGTTCGGAGACAAGTTCGCTTATACTCTTCTTCTTAGAAGCCATTATCTCCAAGATGAGCGCCGCAGCTAGGGGACCATCTCTTCCCATGTGAAAATCAGGTAGTATTACCCCTCCACAGCTCCCCTCACCGCCGACTGTAGCACCAACCTCCTTCATTTTGTGGGCAACATAAGCCTCGCCCACGGGGGTCCTGTATATCTTAGCTCCCCTCTTCCTCGCAATATCGTCAAACATCTTAGAGGATGCCACATTCACTACTAGGGAGCCCCCGCCCCTTCTTTCCAGAATGTAATCAACGACTAGCGCGAGGGTAATATCTTCAGGGAGCACTTTCCCTCCCTCGGTCACTAAGGTAAGTCTGTCAGCGTCAGTGTCATGGGCAAAACCTACATTCGCCTCCGTGGACACAACGACCCTCGACAGGTCTTGGAGGGTGTCGGGCCTAGGTTCCATCTCCCTGACGAATATTCCCGGTGAGGAGTTCAGCGTGTTGACCCTACATCCCAGCGATTGAAGGAGGTAGGGCGTGACGTAAGCGCCGGCACCCCCGTTAACATCCAATACCACCTTAAAGCCCAGTTCCGAGATGGCTTCAACGTTTATGAAGTTCAGCAGGTCCTCCAAGTAGTCCCCAGTGACATCAACGACCTCCTCCATGCCTATGTCGTTCCAAGGGACCGACCTGAATTCCCCCCTCTCAAACTTCTCCTTCAGTTTCTCCATGTCATCTGGATGGAGGAGCAGTCCCCCTCTTCCTATCAATTTCAGGGCATTCCATTCAGGTGGGTTGTGGCTGGCTGATATGATGATCCCACCATCCGCATCGTATCGCTCGACAGCCCACTCTATCGTGGGGGTTGGGGCTATGCCTATGTTGAGCACATTTACACCCGCCGAGAGAAGCCCTGAGACGACCGCTTTGTCCAGTATGTACCCACTGGGCCTAGTATCCCGTCCAACAACAACCAAGCCCCCTGCTCCGAGCTCTCTACCGAATATATTGGCTATCTTCTCCGCTACGACGGAGTCAATGCCATCTCCAAATATCCCTCTTATGCCAAGGGGCGTGAATATCAGGGTCAATCGCTCACCTCCCCGATTTCCCCTTCCTTAATCCTCTCACCCTGCGAGAAGGACAAGTACGCCTTAATAGAGGGCAGAATCACAGCTAGCAATATTATCACGCCGATGATGCTGGCTAGAGGCTCGAGGGGACTCGACCTCAAGATCACCACCAAACTCGTCCCCATAACGTTAAGAACACCTCCAATAGCGAACCCTGCCACGAAGGGAACTGCAGTCTCCCAGAAGAAATCCTGACCCCCATATCTCCTCGTTAGGTATCTGAATAGGCTGGAAATCATGTACAGAATGGCGTACTGGGGTATCAAGAGGCCGAACAGCACTCCCACGGCACTTATACCCAGCCACGGTATGCCCCCTCTCAGTAAGAAGACGATTGCCCCTATTGCAAGGCCCTCCAAGAAGTACTCCGGCTTCCAACCGGCTAAATCTCCCATTACGGAGAGGAGACCCGCGTTCGGATAGATGGGAGAGGCCATGTCCAGCGGCTTCTTTGCTGCCCCCCAAGCATGGAACGACACCAGCAGTAAGGCGCCTCCTACCACAGCTCCAAACAGTAGCCCCATTAGCTGAGCCTTGAACATCTCTTTAGCCTTCATTCCTATGGATTTGGCATATTTGAAGCTCTCCGCCGAGGCAGTAGGTTGAGCTGACGCGGTATCCGTCATCATGGCTGATGCCGCGCCGGAGAAGAATGCGTCAGAGGAGGCGCGCTGGAACATGCCAGAAGCGAAGAACGCGTTGTCCACTATACCTCTAATGCCCAAATCTACGGGAATTATCCAATTGCCCATTCCTATAGTCCATACATAGCCATGCCAGTACATGAGGTGTAGAAGCACGAGCACCAAGGCTATAAGCGGGCTCACCCCCAAGACTACTATCATAAAGGTGCTAGCACCGAAGGTGAGCAGCCACCCGATCACAAGCCACCTCCTCGTTAAAGGTTCGTCTTCCCAAGTCCTCCAACTCTCTCTGATGTACCCATATCCAAGTATCAGGGGGATGAGTCCTACCGCAAGGTAAAGTCCAGTTGATATGTGATACCAGGGCAGAGGGCCGTTTACTGCCGCATTTGATGAGTAAAAAGCGAAGTCATGACCCGGTTCATAAGGTAAGAGGCCCATTCTCACCAGGACGGGAGGAATCAATAGGAAGGCCACTATTGCCGTCGCCCACATGGACACTTGGATCTCCAACGGTATTAGGAATGCCCATGCTAGGAGGTCTGGGGTTATCTGAGTCCCTGGATCCATGCCGAAGGCTCCTCCCGGGAAGAACTGCTGGAGCCAAGGCGTCAGGTCAACCCTAAGCTCAGCAGCTGGGAAGTCCTCCCATATCGCTTGGAGGAGGTGTCCCTTTTGGAAGAGGCTGATGCTGAACCCAGCCAGCACGCCGAGCCATAGCCACTTAAGACCCCCTCCCCTCTCCTCAACTAGCTGGGAGAACTTGGCGCTAACTGTAGCTACGGGGAAGATGAGCTTCTCTCTCTCCAAGTAAAATTTCCTGAAGGGTATTATGTTGAAGTAGGAGAATAAGGAGAGAACTATCGCGAAGAGAACGGCATAGGTTAGTGGGAGTATCCAAGCAGGCCAGTCGATTCTCCCGCCCAACAGTAGTGCCCTCAGGGCCTCTTGATCTTTGGGGACTAGGAAGTCAGGCAATATTTCCCTCAGAGGAAAATCCTTTGCGAGCCCGGCCCTAGCCCACGAGGGTAAGATATACTGCCAACCGACGAACAGCACTGTGATGACTTCTATCGATCCGAATATGACGCCCATCTCCCCAATGGACAGGGGGTTGCCCCTGATAGTTGATAGGGCGTAGGCGACAGTGAGCACCACTAAGGCCGCCTCTCCAGTCCAGCTGTAGCCAGCGGCGCTCCTCATAACCGTTTGGGCAAATAGCATGAACAGACCAAAGGCTAGAGATAGGACTATGGACCTGAAGGTGAACGCACCTCTGGTTGGACCGCTCTCCTCCATTTCCTCCAAGAAATCCCCTCCTCTCACACTAGATGATCAGCCCGCCTTTTATACTTAGGTACTCGTCAGTCATCGACCGGGAGAATTCTCTCCTAACACCTTCTGACTCCCTCAGAGTGTCCACGACCTCTGGCAGGGGAAGTAAGTATCCTAGGAGAGAGAACACCTCAACTTCCCTCCCCCTCACCTTCATGGAACTGAGAAGAACGTTCACAGAGAAGATGGAATGGGGGAAAGATACAGGTAGGAAGGCGCACAGATCCTGCAGGTACAGGTCCTCTCCCGAAATGCCCACTACCCTAGAGGATCTGAGAATCCCGTCCCTAAGTTCCTCCAAGTCTAGGTGATCCCTCAGCTTCACAACTAAGCGGAATGCCCTGAAATATGGACAACAAAAGAGTTCGTCATGTATCTCCTCCATAGAGATGTCTTGGAGGGGAAGGCCTAGGGATAACCTTTCCAGCAGCACCTCTTGAGGCTTTACAACCATACCAGAGCTTCCGTAAGAGATCCTCACGGAGTATTCCTTCACGCTGTACTCCAAGAAGGCGTCGGTTCCCTCTATGAAATCATCCAAGAATCCAGAGACCTTTATCCCCACCTCCTTGAAGAGCTCCAAGCTTGACTCGCTACAATAAATCCGCATCCTCCTAGAAATAGGTCGAGAGAAAGGGGTTAGATCGTGATTATAAGCACCGATCACCTTGATATCCGGCTGTCTTTCTAGACATTCAGCAATAGGGATTGTGTAGGGATCGTGGCCTACTATTCCTACTCTCATCATCTCCTACTACTCTCCCTGAGGGCGTCGACAGCCGGTAAGGGGAGGCCCGCTAGCCCGTACAGCACAGCACCACCCGCCGTATATACTCTGCTGCCCTTTATCCCAGCCATGTTGGCAGCGGTACTGAGGTGCCCGCCGCAGAGCACGGATTCCTTCGCATATTTCTCCATCGCTTTAACTATCTCTAAGGTCCCTCTCCGTGATTCCGGCCTCTCAAAGATACCCATTGGACCGTTAGCCACCGCCAAATCGGCACCTTTCAACCTCTCCTTGTATATTTCAATTGTACCCGAGCCTATATCTATTATCTTACCGTCCTCCGGTACGGCGTAAACAGGCACATTTTCTAAGCTACCGTCTTTCATCTTCACAACGAAGTCCACCGGATAGAAGACCCTCCCCTCTCCCAGCTTCAATATCTCCCTAGCGGCGGGCAAGAGGAGATCCAAGTCCCTTATCTTTTTGAGATCTCCGTTGAGTTTGTGACCCGCCGCGTGCGCTATGATAATACCAAGAAGCCCTCCAGTCAGGACCTCTGCGGCTTTCCCGTTCCTTATGGCGTGGACCATGACCTTCAGCTTATCGCTGACCTTTGCGCCTCCCAGTATGAAGATCCTCCTCCCCTTTATCGCATCGATCTCCGCCATCTCGGCTATCATCTTTTGCATGTTCCTCCCTGCTGCCGCAGGCATCAAGTAGGGGAACGCGACTAACGACGGCTGACTCCTATGCGCCGCCTGGAAGGCATCATTAACGTATATGTCGAAGAGCGGCGCAAGTCTCTGAACGAAGTGCGTCTTGATGAGATCTCGAGGATCTCCCTCTATGTTCTCCTCTGCCATGAATCTCAGGTTCTCCAGTAGAAGGACTTCGCCCTGTTCCAGCTCTTTTATCTGCTCTCTTATCTCCCTAGATATGACACCATCAACGTATCTGACCTCTAACCCCACCTCTTTACTGAGTTCCCGCGCGTGAGGTTCCGTGCTTATGAAATCACTGCTTCCAGGTCTTCCTTGATGAGTACCAATGACCACAGAGGATCCCCTTTCTATGAGTTCTTTTAGGGTCTTCGCGGCTTGCTTGATCTTCTCATTATTCATAATCTCCCCGTTTTCCCCGATTGGCACATTCATGTCGGCTCTTAGAAAGACCTTCTTGCCATCCAGGGAAAGGTCATCGAGTGTCAAGACCTTTCTCGTCCTCAAGGTTGCCACCTCGCTCTTCTCCTCACTGTGGGACCCGGCCGACGAAAAATTAAAAATCAATATAGTTTGAACTACACGCGCGTCATAGATAGTTAAAAATATTGACAATAGCTCTAGAGGAACTCGTCCAAGGCCTCTCTACATGGACAAGATCTTTCCATTGGTATCTTTCCCACAGCTCTCCTGAGAATTTCCGAAAGGACCCTTATCCTCTTGGAGAAGGTTTCTAAAACTTCTTCATGCGTGAGCTTCACTCTACCGCCGATGCCAGCCGCATAGTTGGTCACAACAGAGATGCTAGCGTAGCACAGGGCCAACTCCCTAGCGAGCGCAGCCTCAGGGCACCCGGTCATTCCAACTATGTCGCCGCCCAATATCCTCATGGCTCTTATCTCAGCTGGCGTTTCAAATCGATTTCCCTCTGCACATACGTAAACACCCCTATCCACGATCTTTAAACCCAGTTCATAAGCCGCCTCTTTCAGCGCACTTCTTATCTCCGGACAGTAAGTGTGAGGGGTCATCGACACATGGACAACCCCTCCTATTTCCCTCCCCCTGATCTTGAGAATTGTTTTTCCATCGTAGAAGGTTCCCTCTCTGCATTTAGTTAAATCTATAAAATCGTCGGGAATGACGAACGTTCCAGGCGTCAGCTCAGGGTCTATCGCCCCGACAGCGTTCGTGGCCATGACCCTCTCCACCCCCAATAGGTTCAATGCGTACAGATTAGCCCTATAATTGACCTTGAAGGGGGGGATTTCATGCTTCTCACCGTGTCTAGGTATGAAGGCTATTTCCTCTCCTCCGAATTCCCCTAGGAAGACTGTCGCATCGCCGAAGGGGGTGTTCAGTACCCTCTTCATCGGATTATCTAGCAACCTGTAAATTCCACTGCCCCCTATTATCCCTACTCTCACCATATTGGGCCATCTCCTTACTCCTTTATTTTCTACGGGATGTGGTAATTTTTATAACTCATGGTTGTTCATGACTCATGCCTGTATTTGGCAAGTGTAAAGTCGCATAGCACAGGAGGTGATTGTTGATGGCCCTAGCGACCATAGGAGGAAGGCCCGTCCTGATACTGAAGGAGGGAACCACTAGAACCCGGGGTGAGGAAGCTAGGAGGATAAACATAATGGCTGCTCGTGCAATAGCGGACGCCGTGAAGACCACCCTAGGGCCCAAGGGAATGGATAAGATGATAGTCGATTCCCTAGGGGATATCACTATAAGCAACGACGGAGCCACCATCCTCCAAGAGATGGAGGTGGCTCATCCCGCCGCGAAGCTCATGGTAAATCTGGCCAAGGCTCAGGATAAAGAGGTAGGCGATGGTACCACCACAAGCGTCGTCCTAGCAGGGGAGCTACTCACCGAGGCTGAGAACCTCCTTCAGAAGGATATACACCCGACCATCATAATAGATGGGTACGAGAAGGCCCTCAAGTTCGTGGAGCAGGAGTTGGAGAAACTAGCCATAGAGGTCAATCCTGATGACGAGGAATGGCTGAAGAAGGTGGCCGAGACTGCCATGAGCAGCAAACTAATAAGTGCTGAGAAGAAAAAACTCGCTGAGATTGCCGTCAAGGCTGTGAAGGCTGTGGAGGAGAGGAAAGGAGACAAAAGGTATGTGGACATAGACAATGTCAAGATAGTCAAGAAGAAGGGAGGCAGCCTCTCCGATACCGAGTTCATAAGGGGAGTTGTCCTCGACAAGGAGGTAGTGCACAGGGATATGCCCAAGAGGATAAAGGACGCCAAGATAGCCATACTGAACCTATCCCTAGAGATAAAGAAGCCTGAAATTGACTTGGAGATCCAGATTTCCTCGCCTCAGGAGCTCAGGGAGTTCATAGAGCAGGAGACCAGAATACTCAAGGAGAAAGTTGAGAAGATAGCCGCGACTGGGGCAAATGTGGTGTTCTGCCAGAAGGGCATAGACGAGGTTGCCCAGCATTTCCTAGCGAAGCACGGCATAATGGCCGTGAGGAGGGTCAGCGAGAAGGACATGCAGAGGATAGAGAAGGCAACTGGTGGGAAGATAGTGAACAACTTGGACGACCTCACCGAGGCTGAGCTGGGCCGCGCTGGCTTGGTTGAGGAGAGGAAAATTGGAGACGACAGGATGATCTTCATACAGGAGTGCGAGAATCCCAAGGCCGTAACCATACTCCTCAGGGCAGGCGCCGACACTATACTGGATGAGGCTGAGAGAGGCCTGAAGGATGCCCTGTACGTCGTGAGGAACGTTGTGGAAGATGGCAAGGTGTTCTACGGAGGAGGCTCCATACAGGCCGAGCTGGCCCTCAGGCTGAGGGACTACGCCCACACCGAGAAGAGCAAGGAGCAACTAGCCATGGAGGCCTTTGCTAATGCTCTGGAGAGCATACCAAGGATCCTAGCCGAGAACTCTGGAATGGATGCCGTGGATGCTTTGGTGGAGATAAGGAACGCCCACAAGTCTGGGAACATATTCGTCGGTATAGATGCGGTGAACAGCAAGATCGCTGATATGAAGGAGCTGGGTGTGGTTGACACCTACAGAGGGGTCAAGAACGCCATAGCCGCTGCCACTGAGACTGCTATACTGATAATCAAGACTGACGACATAATAGCGGCGAAACCTTACGAGGAGAAGGGTAAAGGCAAGGGCGAGGAAGGAGAAGAGGAAGGTGGCAGTGAGTTTAAATCTGAGTTCGACTGAAAACGCGGGATGAAGCTAGTAGACAGGGAAAGAGGCAAGATCCTAGGCGTAAACGCCTTTGATCTTTTTTTAATCCTTATAATCGTTGCATTCGCTGGTTATTACGCCTACGAGAACCTGCTCCCCCCGCCCCAAGAGGTCAATGCTTATTCCGGTCTCAACATCAGGAATGCAGCCTTGGAGTTCACTAGGCTCTCCACCATGGGCTACATAGTTGAGGCTAGGATAGACGGTGTATGGACTACCAACGGAACGGAATTCCACGATGATGTCCTCATCACTTGGTCCTATGAGACGAGACTATTCGGATGGTACAAGGGCAAGAGGATAACCATAGGAGGTCCGAACGCTTACGTGGAGGACATAGCCGCCTCGAAGATAACCTTCAAGACAACCGCTCCCTCAGTCATTAGGATCTACGCGTACCCAATAAAGGCGAATAGCGTTAGTCAAATAGCTGATAAACTGGAGGAAATGAGTAAGGAAGTATCTGGGAAGTACGGCGTTAGAGATGTGAAGATAAGATCATCTCTGGTCATAGATGTTCCCGGTCTCAAGCCGAGCGCGTACCTCTACACCCAATTGAAATGGAAGATTTATGAAAGGATCCCTTGGGGGTTCATCTATGTATATCTGGGCGATTCCTTCATAACTATGAAATTCGATTACACGCAGAAGGTGGCGCTCACATCCGATGACTTGAGGGAGATAGACTCGATATTGAGGGAGCTGGGGATCAACTACACTAACGCCATGCTGGACGCCGCCTACGTTTATGTCGGGACCGAGGAACCCCTCACAGGAGTATCCGTGTACGCGAACCTCCTAGATAACGCTAGACCTCTATCGGAGGCCATAGATGTAACTAGACTGACGTTCATCCCCAAGCCCTAGGGGGATTATTTTGCTGATTTCCCTCCTACTGAGATCGTTTGGCACATCCCTCTTGGGGAGGATATGGAGGAAACTTGGTGTATCAAAACTCGTCAGGACCAGCCTAACCTACAAGCTCTTGGTGTCCTCCCGTGAAATACTATCATCAGCCGCGCAATCCTCGATCTTCCTGAGGTTCCTCAACGATACCTGTAGTTTCATGAATTCACTTACTTCCAAGATTAGCAAACTTATTCCTCAGTGGAAAGTAGTCCTTCCAGTGAGTAGGCTGGTGGACGTACTGCTCTCACCATGGATGCTCCCCTTGGGCTTTCTTCTGTTCTTCTGGTCCTCGATGGTCAGGGTTTCAACCCTAACAATGACTCTGATATACTTTACAACACTTATTATGGCTTTAGGGATCTTCCTAGCCTACAAGGAGGAGGATCTCCGGATCATCGACAACAGAGGACCGGTCATCCTCCTCGGTGCGGCCATGCTCCTGCTAGGATACGCCGCCTTTGTCCTGCAGATATCAAAGGTCGGAGGCCTTCCACTCCTGAACGATGAACTCAGAAGAGGCCTATCACCACTCCTCAACTACCTAGCTTGGACCACCGTGCCTGGAACGGCATTCCTCCTCTCCTCACTTGAACTGAGGAGGTGTGAAGCTTACTCGCTAACCCTAATAGGGTTCATCCCCTCATTTTTCCTAGCTTTCAGGACCGAGATGATAGCTTACATACTAATGGCCCTCGTCGTTCTCTATCACAGGAGGATGATCGACTACAAGCAAGTTTTCATGGGATTGTTGGTTGCTGCAGCCTTCTTTCTTGGAGTGGGTGCGATCCGATCCCTTACCACAGGACTGGCCCAGAATCCACTCCTCTCGGTCCTCTACAGGCCGACCATCACGATAGCTGCTCTCGACACGATAGTCAGGCTTTACGCTCTCAGACCGGTCACAGGCGGTTGGGTGCATCTAGCTGCCCTCTCCTCACTAGGGCTCATCAGAGGTACACGCTACGGTCCTAGAACTCTAATAAGCATCTATGTAGGAGGCAGAAGAACGGTATCCACCACAGCGACACTGATAGGTGGACCACTCCTAGACTGGGGAATACTCGGGGTGATAGCTGCTTCCCTGATCTTCTCTTATCTGCTCGCGCTAGCTTACAGGTTCTCCAAGAGGGCAAATTACCTACTTGGTCCCTACTCTGTACTGTTCTCCTATCTGGTCGTTGGAATAGAGACGGGAATACTGGATATCAACGTGTATGTATATTTGCTCCTCGCCGTAGTGGTCCTCCTCACCTCCCTGAGGCCGGAGAAATGACGCTCAGAGATTCCATATATTACATATCGGTTCATCCCACGATCGGAGTATCCTTAATTCTGGCTGCGATCCTTTCCCTAGGCTCCCACAGTTATGGACTAGATTACGCGTGGGTGTTGGTATCTGGATTGGGCCTTCTGGCCTTCCAGTCCGGACTCATAGCATCTTCTAAGTTCATCGGTAGGAAGCTACACATGGCGGCGCTCGTCCTTGGGGAGGCCTTAGTAATCACGCTCTTAGCTGTCTCTTTCAGGGAGATATCCATGCTCTATCCCCTGATCGCCCTGGCATGGTTCATCACGCTTAATTTGGCCGCCTACGTCGTTGCAACCGGAGGGAGTAGACCCATCTTCCAACTCTTGATCTACATCTCCGGAACCTTCTTTGTCCTACATTCATTCCTCCAATACGGAGACTGGGAGGTCATTAGGAAGCTCCCATTGACCCCAGTCGAAGGGGCCTTCGGGATGTTCCTGATTTTCATCTCCTACCCCAGTCTGCTGTGGCGATTGATGGAAGGCAGGCGCAGGTTCCTCCCATGGATGTTCCTGACGCTGACCTCCACGCTGATGATGCTCCACGGATTCAGAGCGGATGTCTTTCTCGTGATCCTGTCCACCTTCCTCCTCATGGTCAGGAGGAGGGATCCAAGAGGCTTTGCTCTGATGGCCGTCCTCATCATGTTATTCATAGCCATAGGGGAGATCAGGTCTTATGTTCATGTGCCAACCTATGAGAGGATGGCTTTCAGGCTAGCAACCACCTACTATTACTCGAAAGAGCTGTGCAGGTATTTCCTGTCACCTCTACCTTCCTATGGACCATTCTGGCTTTCCTCCATACCCTTGCATCCATCGCAATCCCTAGGTAGGGGGATCTTCGGCAAGGCATACGGGATCACACCCACCATGTTCATCGGTTTGCTAGTGGACTTGGGACTGATAGGTATGATGGCCCTCTCCGCGCTGATAGGATTCCTCTCTGGATACAGCTACCGCCTGTCAATGAAAGATGGCAACGACCTATTCTCATACAGCATAATATGGCCTATACTCATTACGAGAGCGGAGATAGGACTCAGTCAGTTGGACTTAGCACTAATAGCAGGCTCAGTGGTATTCGCCTCCTTAGCCAATCTTATTAATGGGAATGATCAAGCTAGCTAGGTGAAGTGGGAACATGCCGTACTACTACCACGGTCCAGTAATGCCCGGAGGTAGGAAGCCTACCGGTGGTAAGGTAAGGAAGAGTAGGGGAAAGAGGAGGAGAGAGGCCGGTAGACCACCAGCCTTCACGGTAGTTGGAGCTAGGAAGCTCAAACCGATCAGGATAATGGGCGGTGGAAGGAAGCTCAGACTAGTATCTGATCACGAAGTCAACGTAGCACTGGGTGATGGCACCACCAAGAAAGTGAAGATCTTGGATGTAGTGGAGAACCCGGCCAGCAAGGTGCTGACTAGGAGGAAGATAATAACTAGGGGGACATTGGTCAAGACCGAGTTAGGTTTGGTGAGAATAACTTCTAGGCCCGGCCAGCATGGAATTCTGAACGGGGTTCTGCTGAGGGAAGAGGTTGCCTCGTAAGGGCCCCAAGATAGTATACCCTTCCTATTTCGATTCTAGGTTAAGCAGGTCGGGGGGTAGGAGGGTACCTAGGTCTCTCGCCGTGAGGAAGCCGACCCTTCAAGATGTGGTGAGCGCCCTGAAGTACCTCTCTCTAGAGTACGAGGTTGAGGAGAAGCATAGACCCTCGAGGTGGTACAGGTTCGAGGGAAGGGTTAGGGTAGTGTATCAAGGAAGCAAGGAGGAACTTCTCAAGAGAATCGCCGAGGCGATCAGGAGGTCTAGGAAGTGAGGGTGTTAGGAGAGGTTGTGAAGCTGACTAGGTCTAGGAACTTCTTAGTCAAGATGAAACCACCAGTAAAGGAGGATCCTAAGGACAAGAAAGTGGTCTCTGAGGATTTACTCTTGGTCGGGGTTGTTAGTGACATAATCGGGCCAGTCCACGAGCCATATGCGTTGGTGAAGGTGGTGATACCTTTAGATAGGGCTAAGGACTTCATAGGTAAGAGGCTTTACTTAGTGGAGCGCAAGGAGGAGAGCAGACTTATAACCTACCCAGATACCTGAGGATCCTCTCTACGAGCTTCTCCGCAACTCTCTCAGCCATCCCTTTCTCTATCCAGAAGACCTCCGATAAGGAGCATATTTCCTCAACGAACTTAATCTTGGAGATGGGGGCGGTGCCAAGAGCTGCCTTATCTGATCTCCATAACCTCCTCACAACCTCCACGAACCTTTCCGAAAACAGCTCCATCTTACCTATCTCGTCAACTAGAACTAGGTCGCACTCATTCATCGAGTTCTCCAAGGCGGGAATAGCAACCTTCTCAAAAAGATCTATCCTGACCCCGTATTTTGAGATCTTTGGACTGTCTCTGTAACCGACGGATGCGAATAAGATCTTCTCTCCAGTCAACAGATCTTCTACCTCAAATCCTATTCTCCTATCGCCAGATCTAACTTCTGGAGTCCTTATCCCTCCTACCTTGATTCCAAGATTTTCCAGACGGTCTTTTACCATCATAATGGCAGTAGATTTCCCCGATCCCGGTCTACCCCTTATAATATACTTCCCCTCCCTCCCCATGATGGAACCCTCGCTCAATATACCCCTCAAGCTATATAGGGAGGGAAACGTGATCTTCTACTCCACCGACTTGGAGCATCTGGAGAGAGTGGGCCTGTCCTACACGAAAGCGCCGGTATTCTACAATCCGAAAATGAAACTCAACAGGGACGTTACAATCTCCATCGTCAAATCCGTTGATGCGAGGAGCGCCGCGGATCTCATGGCTGCATCGGGAGTCAGAGCCCTCAGATTGATGATCGAGGGAGGTGTCGATGATGTAATGGCTAATGACTCGAACTGCTTGGCGGTTCACGTGATGAAGCTTAATGCGAGGATTAACGGGGTGAAGATCAGAATAACCTGCTCAGACGCCAGATTGGAGGCTGAGAAACTCGCATGGGAGGGAAACAGGCCTCAATACTTGGATCTAGACCCCTTCGGATCCCCAGCCCCCTATATGGATTCCTTCCTGAGAGCCGTCAGGAGGGGCGGCATGTTGGGGGTCACTGCTACAGATACCCCTCCCCTTTTCGGCATCTACCCGGACAAGCTGCTCAGGTACTATGGGGTGAGGGGGGAGAAACTTCCCTTTCACAAGGAGTTTGGGATACGCGCGCTGATATCCTTCACTGCAAGGGTGGCCGCCAGACTCGATCTAGTCGTCAAGCCCCTACTCTCATATGGAAGGGAG
>JACXSR010000094.1:0-5094 GCA_035319845.1 Thermoproteota archaeon | reverse complement strand
GGTCGAAGAAGCGCCCGATGGTGTCCCCGAGGAGGTCGCGAGCGCCGCCTTCGTCCTAGCCACGAGACCTCGACTCTCCCTGAAACTTCTGGGATCGGAGAGGATAATGAGAATTTACGAGAGGGCATCTGGACTCTGCTATCACGTTGAGAGCAGGGAAATACTCAGGAACAGGGTGGAACTGATGAGGGCGTTCCAGAGGGAACCCCCGCGCGGGAGGTTAGGTGCCGGGAAGGTGTTCGTGGAGGGACCGAGGGAGTTCAGGGGGCTGATCCCCTACTTCCTCCTCTCTGTCCTCATATTCATTATCTCCCTCTTGGCCGCCTACAGCTACAGGCCGGCCTGGCTTGAAACCCTGTTGGAGGAGCTGTTCGGGAGAGGAGAGGTGACCAGCCAGCTGAATCCCGCGATTCTCTCCCTCCTAATCCTGATGAATAACGTCAGAGTGGCCCTCACCGTGGTCGGCACTGCTCCTACCATATTCCTCTCGCCCTTGGTGCTCGCCGCCAACGGCGCCCTGGTCGGACTCGTCATGGCAATATCCAAGATGGGACCGGCTTCCACCTTGGGCTTCATCCTACCCCACGGGATACCGGAGCTCACCGCCATATTCATCTCCACCTCGATAGCCCTCTCGGCGGTGAGGGCCGTAATCTCGCCCGGAACCCGGGGGAGGCTGAGATCCGCTGGTGATGTGATAAGGAGCAAGCTGGGAGTCTTGGCCCTATCCCTCCTCATACTGGTGTACGCGGCGCTGGTGGAGGGGTTCGTCACCCGAAGCGTGGGGAAGGATCTGCAGATGGCTCTCACCTTCTCCCTGTTGGAGGGCCTCCTGATCTACGCATACCTCCTCCTAGCTGGCCGGTCTAGGGACTAGCACTCCCTCCCTATGCCCTTCAGGAGGTCGCTCTTCGTAACTATTCCTACTATTTTCCCTCTCTCCTGAATTAGGACAGCTGGGTAGAGGAAGAGCATCTCCCTCAAGAGTGAAAGGGATGCGTCCGCAGGTAAGATGGGGAAAGCCTCCTCCATCACCTCTCCCACCTTGAGCTCCGGGGACAGGGAGGAGAACCTCCTGAGCAGGCCCTCCTCGGTGACCGAGCCCACTACCCTCCCACCGGTCATCACCGGGAGCTGGGAGATGCCCCTCTCCTCCATTATGGAGATGGCCCTGCTCACCGTCTCCTCGGGCGTCACATGGATCACGGGGGAACTCATCACCTCCGCCGCCTTGGTGCATCCCCTCCTCTGCCTGGCCCTCTCGAGGGCTTCGAATATCCTCAGCGCCACCTCGTAGCTCGGAACTAGTTGCCCCCTCTCGACCTTGGATATGAGGGACTGACTCACTCCGGCCATCTTAGCCAGTTCCTTCTGACTCAGACCTAGCGTTTTCCTCTCCCTGGCTATGGAGGAGAGATCCCTGATCATTATTCCTTTCGGAATATCTCATTACTTAAAATTATTATCGGCTATTTCCCTAAGCCCCATGCCAAACTTCATCCCGCTGGAGACTCCCATATACATGACGGCCACGTTTCTCAATCCACTTCCCACAGGCGAGCCCAGCATCTCGGATAGGGGCAAGGACCTCAAGTACTCTAGGGAGGAGAATCCCACTGTCCGCGATCTCGAGAGGAAGCTAGCGGAACTGGATGGATTCGCTGATGGACTAGCTTTCAACAGCGGTATGGCCGCTATCTCCACTCTCCTGCTGTCAAAGGCAAGGAGAGGCGTGTTGATAGGCGTGGACGCTTATCCGACCACGATATCCCTCGCCCTCGACCTCAGGGAGATGGGATTTCGGGTGAAGCTCGTTCCCGTGAAAGACATCGTGGACGCTGTATCTAGGGAGTGGGGACTAGTCTTCGTGGAGACCATCACCAACCCCATGCTCAGGGTCCCCGACCTCCCATCACTCTCTGACAGGTGCGATGAGAGGGGAGTGGAGCTGGCGGTGGACAACACGTTCGCCTCTCCGGTCCTGCTCAGGCCCGGCAGCCTAGCTAAATACTCGATTCAGAGCGCCACCAAGTACTTGGCCGGTCACAACGATGTCGTAGCTGGGACCATCACGTCAAACGATTTGGAAGATCTCTGGGAGTGGAGGAGGAAGTTGGGAACGATATTGGATCCTTTCAGGGCTTTTCTCATCATTAGAGGATTGCAAACACTGGAACTCAGGGTCAGGAGGCATTCTCAGACCGCTTTGGAGGTGGCCAGGTTCTTGGAGGGATGCGATCTGGTGGATGAAGTGAGGTACCCCGGGCTTGAATCCCACCCAGACCATGAAATCGCGAAGGAGCTCTTCAAGGGGATGTACGGTGGCGTCATAACCTTCGTCCCGAGGGTGGATCCAGAGAGGATGTTCAGGCATCTAAGGGTGGTGAGACCGGCCCCGAGCTTGGGGGCGCCCACCACCCTGATCAGCAGGCCCGTTACCTCGGCATCCTCCCTACCCAACTCCTTGATCAGGGAACTGGGAATAGACGAAAGGACGGTCAGGCTCTCTGTGGGTCTCGAGGACCCCGGCCTGATAATAGACGATCTGAGGAGGGCTCTTGAGCTTGCCCGCACCCCCTCCCAGGGAGGGTCCCATCCTTTATTAGTTGGTGACGCTCATTACTAGTGTGAGAAGACCCCCCGCGATCATACTCGCCGCAGGAAAGGCCACCAGAATGAGACCCTACTCCTTAGAGGTGCCTAAGGCGCTCTTCGAGCTCGCACCGAACCTGACCGTTCTGGACCTCACCATCAGGTGGCTGAGGGAGGAGGGCATCCGGGATATCGTGATCGTGACGAGACCGAGCCTCGCAAGGTTTTTCGTCGAGAGGTATGGGGACAGCGTTAAGGTCGTCACTACCGATAGGGAGGAGGGTTTTGGAAATCTGTACTCCTTTCTGACCGGGGTCCAGGCGGTGGATAGCCCCGAATACCTCGTGCTGATGTCGGACCACATATTCGAGCCCGAGATCCTAAGGAGGATGCTCAAGAAGGGGGGGAGCAGGGCCTTCACCCTCTCCCTGGACAGGAACCCGCCTTGGGACAAGCTGGAGGAGGGCCTCAAGGTGGTGCTTGAGGACGGTGAGGTGAAGGAGGTGGGGAAGGACGCGGTGCCTCACTACGGAATAGACACTGGCATATTCTACTGTACCGAGAAGGCCGAGGTCATAGCTAGGGAGACGATAGAGGAGAAGGGGGAGGAGGCCACGATAGCTGACGCCCTGAGGAGGGCTATAGCTTATGGCGAGGTCTCCTACGTGGATGTGACCGGTCTCATATGGATGGATGTGGACACTCCGGAGGAGCTGGAGGAGGCTCGGAATATACTACCGCTCCTCCTGAGGAGAAGCCTGATAAAGCCGGGAGATGGACCGATCTCCCGCTACATAAACAGGCAGATCTCCACCAGGCTATCGGTCTTCCTGTTCCTGAGGGGACTCTACATCGACCCAAACCTGATATCCCTGCTGGCTTTCTCCCTGATGGGGCTGGCGGCTGTCCTCATATACAGGGGAATCTTGCTGCCCGCGGCTATCCTCATCCAGCTCTCCTCTATAATAGACGGGATGGATGGAGAGGTGGCGAGGCTGTTTGGCACGGCCAGCAAGTTCGGCGGCCTGCTCGACGCGTTCCTCGACAGGTACTCCGATCTGCTGATTGTGGCCGCCATCGGAACTGGGGTGATGTTCCGCGAGCTGTGGCAGATCTTCATCTTTGGATTAGCTGCCGGAAACGTTTTCGTGACTAGCTACGTCTCCCACCTCGCCGGTTGGAGTACAGAGAGGGTTCTAAGACTTAGAGCTTGGAGCCCAGCCAGCAGGGACGTAAGGCTGCTTGTAGCAGCCGTGGCGACCGCGATGGGGATGTTCTGGCCTTTCCTCTGGTACATGGCTGTGGTACCACTCGCTTTCTCGGCCTACATGGTGATCGCCTCCAGAATCCCGGAGAAACCTATCAAACTTGAGAAGAGAGCTCCTAAGCCGGAGGTGAAGGTTAAGAAGGTCAGGAAGAAGGTAACACCTCTGGAGGCGAACTTGAGGGTTCTCCTAGCTTCCTCCATAAAGCTGACCCTCTGGGTGATCGTGATAAGGCTCGTCTATGGGCTAGTAGCTGATTTGGGTCCCTTAATGGTGCTGGACTTGGCCATCAGCCCCGTGACCGTGTTGAACATAGCCGAGTTCATAGTCGTGGTTTACTTCGGCTACAGGATCCTTCTCTCGATCAAATCCCTGCTTGACCTCCTGAGCAAGTGGCTCGTCAGGGAGATGGGCCTCGTAACCGAGGTGGCTGTGAAGAGGGCGCTGGCAGACATCTTCTACTTGGCCCTGATATCCCTCCTGATAATGTTCGTGCCGAGCTACTTGGAGGGGATCCCTCTTGGGGGCATAGTCTCCAAGGTGGCCCTACTCGTGCTCCTCTTCCTGTTCCTGCTGTTCTTCTACGATCTAGCGAAGCTCTTCTACAGGAGCTTCAAGGGGTTCTTCGACAGGCAGATAGCCAGGATAGCCGAGAGGCTCTCAGTAGCTGTGGAGGGGGAAGAGGAGTGACACTGCCTTGCCTCATGACCAAACAGTCATATCGTTAATTATTAGTCCCTGCAGGTGCGATGTAGGGGGACCGATCGAGGAGATGAGCGGATGACCGATCCCCTAGATGAGCTGGAGATCGAGGTGGACGTGAGGCTGGTGAGGGACAGAGAGGTAATCCTCGACGGTAGGTTGGCAGAGCTACTGAAGGCCATATCCAAGACGGGATCCCTCCTAGCAGCCGCCAAGCTCATCGGGATTTCCTACTCCAAGGCTTGGAGATCCATCACATCCTTGGAGAGGAGGCTGGGGACCAGCATCATAGCGCCAAAGAGGGGTGGGAAGTATGGAGGAGGAACCACCCTCACCGAGAACGGTAGAAAGCTCCTCTCCATCTACTTGAAGGCTGAAAAAGAGTTGGGAATAGCCAAGAAGTCGATTGAAGGATCCATTGAAAGACCTGACCTCCTCATAGCCGGGAGCCACGACCTCCTGCTGGAAAGAGCCGTCGGTGTGCTGCGAGGGAGGGTGGAAATTCACTGGATAGGATCCTATGGGGGCCTCCTCT
>JACXSR010000197.1:0-5117 GCA_035319845.1 Thermoproteota archaeon | reverse complement strand
CACCGCTGCCGCTAGGGCTCCCCTCACTGCCGTGGTCCTCGTCACCGAGCTAGCGAGGAGCTACGTCCTGATCCCGGCCCTCATATCCTCCTGTGCCACCTCCTACTTCATATCCCTCTTCCTGCTCGGGAGCACCATGTACACGAGGGAGCTGGAGGAGAAGGGCGAGAGGGTGTTCTTGGTCGGCATGGAGACCCTAGACAGGCTCAAGGTAGCTGATGTAATGGTCAGGGATGTGGTTACCGTGGATCCTGACAAGACGCTCGAGGAGGTGCACGAGCTCATGTTGCACACGCACCACATGGGCTTCCCCGTCGTGGACGGGGAGGGCAGGCTGAAGGGGATGATCACCTTCGAAGACCTGATGAGGGTTCACAGGAAGCTCTGGCCTAAGGTGAAGGTGAAGAGCGTGACGAGGGGTTACTTGGTGGGCGTCTCACCCGACGACACCGTGCACGCGGCGGTGGAGAAGATGCTGAAGTGCGGGGTCGGCAGGCTACCCGTGCTTAAGGACGGCAAGTTGGTGGGACTCATAACCAAGACAGATGTCCTGAAGGCGTACGGCAAAGCCGTGTCCATGAAGGACCTGGATGAGGCGGCTTCCATCTGACCCCGGGAAACCTTATATGGAGATGTCATCATATGTTCGGGGTTGCCCATGGGAAGGTGCGCCCTCTGCGGCAAGGAAAACGTGAGCCTTCTCTGGGCGGTCCACAAGAAACTCGGAGGTATCTGGGTGTGCGCTGATTGCTGGAAATATCTGTTCGAGGAGAACCTACTGGTCTCCGGATCCGGGGAATCGGGTTGCGGTTGTTGACCTCGATCCACCGATTCCCCGAGCCCGCAGACGCTCGAGCTTGAGCTCTCAACGAGCACCGCGGTCCTGACGCTCACCCTCATGGTTATAACGTACCTCGCGCCTCATAGGCGGGGGAAAATGCCCGAGTGCAGGATCTCGATACTCGTGGCCCTGCCCACGATAATGCTGATCCTCATGGCCATCGGCGGCTTGCACCTGCTGACAATGGATCAGCTTCACAAGGACGTCAAGAAGCTGGAGGTAATAGACAGGGAGATCTTCTATCTCGACACGAAGATAGAGCAGCTCAGGCAGATGATAGCGCCGGTGGTGCTCAGGAATTTCAGCGTCCGCAATACCACCGAGGGGGTGGAGGTGCTCTACAGGGACAGGGTGGTGTGGAGGGGCAAGCCCGGGGAGCTCAACACCACCTACGCGGTGGAGTACTTCGGGAAGGTGATCCTCACCGGCAGGGACGGGAGGGTGGTGGTCATGACCGAGGACGGGGTGTTCAAGTACAGCCCAAAGGGTGAGTGGGATCGGGGGTCCGCCTACTTCGTCGACTACGTCATGAAGAAGCTGAAACCCCTCATCGAAGCCTCCAACGAGAAGAAGGCGGAGAGGCAGGAGCTTCAGGAGAGGATATCCAGGACGAAGCAGGACCCCTACGTGCTCGTGTTCCTCGCCATGCCGGCGATCTCGATACTGGCGATGTACGCGCTCCTTTCTAGGATCGATGATCTGGGCAGGGATTACGCCGAGCTCTTCAAGAGCCCCTACATGACTCTCCCCACGGCCATGGTCTACCTGATCCTCGTCTACCTGACCTACCTCTACCACACCGGGACGCTCCTACCGGTTCACGTCTTCCTGGTCCTCTACGCACTCCTCTCAATACCCTCCATAGCGGCCCTCCTCCTCTACTACCACAGGGTCTGCGCCGAGTGAACATGCCCTTATTAGGTTCAGGCTCCCGGCACCACTATGGGTAAGGTATTCCTCCACCAGCTGAGCTATGAGGAGGCCCGGGATTATTTCTCCAAGAGGGACTTGGTCATCCTCCCCGTGGGATCGGTCGAGCAACACGGACCGGCCAACCCCTTAGGCACCGATATGCTGATAGCCCAGGCCCTGGCCGAGGAGGTAGCGTCCAGATCAGGGATCCTCTCACTCCCTGTAATACCGTTCGGCGTCTCTTTCCATCACATGGGTTTCCCTGGAACGATCACGGTCAGCGAGGACTCTCTGGAGAGCTACGCGCTGGACGTGCTGCGATCCCTCTCCAAGTGGGGGGTGAGGAAGGTCCTCGTGGTGAACGGCCACGGGGGCAACCTCCCTGCACTCCAGATAGTGGCGAGGAAGGCCATGGACGAGCTGGGGATCAGGGTATACATCTATCAGTGGTGGACCTCGAGCTCCCACGTGCTTGCGGAGCTCTTCAGCGAGGATGAGAGGGGTCACGCATCCGGGGCCGAGACATCCCTGAACATGCACCTCCACCCCGAGCTGGTCAGGCCCGAGAGGCTCGTGGATGAGGAACCCAAGGGCTCCTTCGATAACAGAGTATTCCGCTTCGCGTACACACATGAGATGTCCGTTTCCGGGGTGTTCGGCAGACAAAGCGCCTCATCCCCGGAGAGGGGGTCAGCTTTATTCGAGAGATTGGTCGAGGACCTGCTGGGGATAGTGAGGGAGATAGAGAGGGAAGGGCAGTCGGAGGGGTGAGCCCATCCCTACCCTACCCCACACTAACCTAACTTCTTCCCCCTCCCCGCCCCCATTCCGAGGGACTCGATCCAACCCCTGCCCTTCATCCCCCTGAGGAGACCCACTATTCCCCTCGGTAGGTAGAGTATCGATACGATCAGGGCAAGTCCGTAGACAAGGGTGTAGCCGAACGGAAGCCAGCCCCTCAGCACCTCCTCGGCTATGTATATGACCACGGCACCCAAGATGGGTCCCTCTATGGTGTAGAGCCCCCCGAATATGGGCATTATCATGGCCGCCACGGATATGGCGACGGAGAATGCCTCGTAGGGATAGACATAGGTGGTGTAGCCGGCGTCGAATCCCCCAGCAGCCCCGGCTAAGAGGGCGCTCAGGGCGAAGGCAAGCACCTTGTACTTCGTTGGGTTGACGCCCAGAACGGATGCTGCATCCTCGTTTTCCCTTATGGCGGAGAACGCGTAGTTCACACCAGTCCTCTCCAGCAGGACGACTAGGAGGATGCTCAGAGTCACTATCCCCAAGATCACGTAGTAGTCCACCACCACATTGCCCCCGAAGATAGGAGGGACTCCCACCCCCATGGCCCCGAAGGTCACCCCCCTGGCGTAAAGGAAGAGTACCCTCATGGCCTCCGCGAACGCCAGGGTGGCTATGGAGAAGTATGCACCCCTCATCCTGAGGGTCAGGAAGCCTAGGGCGACAGCCAATGGTAGGACAGCTAGCCCACCTACGAGAGGTCCGAGTTCCATGGGCACGCCGAAGTAGACGTTCGAGAGGGCAGCCGCGTAGGCCCCTATCCCGAAGAGGGCGGCGTGACCGACGCTCATGTTGCCCGTCCTGGCCAAGATGTCGAAGCTTATGGCCAGCACCACGTACTTTAGGGCCCCTATGGCCACCCTTGTGGTGTACTCACCGCTCAGCAGTGGGAAGATTGCCGCTACGAGGCAAACAGCGTAGAGCAGGACTCTGTTCCTGTCCACACCATCACCTCCCGAAGAGACCCTTAGGCCTCAGGGCTAGGACGGCAACTATCACGGCGAACGCTATTCCCGGCGCCAGGCTCCCACCTTGGGGTATGAACGCCCCAACGAACGCCTCAGCCAGACCGAGCACCATGCTGGCCACTATCATGCCCAAGTAGCTACCCATTCCCCCCAAGATTACGACGCCGAAGGCCTTCAGAGTGAGCTCCCCACCTATGAACGGGTTTATGTAGAGGTTGAGGGTCACCAAGGAGCCTGCAACGCCGGCTAGGAGGCTGGCGATGCCCGAGGTCAGCAGGTAGATCCTGTCCACATCAATACCCATCAGCGAGGCGGCCATGGGATCTTGGCTCACCGATCTCATGGCACCGCCGAGCTTAGTCCTGCTCAAGAAGACGAGGAACCCGAGGGTGAATCCGAAAGCAATTACGAAGGCTATCAACTTCCCCAGTCCCACGCTAACGGGCCCAACCTGGAGGACCCGGGAGGCATAGGGGACCTCTATCTGCCTCATGTCGCTGGTCCAGAGTATGAGCGCCAGGCTCTGGAGGAATATGGAGAAGCCGAAGGTGAGGGCGATCTGATTGTAGGCTGGAGCCCTCAGCACGGGCTTCAGGGCGGCCCTGTAGAAGGCCAGTCCCACCAAGAACATCAGGACCGCGTTAACGGGGATGAAGGTCACGGGATCTATGCCTAGGAGCTCGGCCGCCCAGTAGGAGAAGTAAGCGGCGAGCATGATCAGATCCCCGTGGGCGAAGTTGGTCACGTCCATGACGCCGAATATCAGGTTGAGACCTAGGGTGACTAGCGCGTAGAACCCACCTAGGAGGATGCCGTTCACCACGACCTGCAGCACCAGCTCTGACTGCATCGTCTAGTTCCCTCTCCCCTTCCTAAAAAGTGAGGTGGGGATCAGCCCCTCTCGGACCACTTGGGTACGGGGTAAATCAGCTCCCCAGTCTTGTACTCCTCCGGGTAGAGGATTGCCACCTTGCCTCCCTGCCACTGGACGACGAAGAGCCTGTCCACGACCTGATGCATCGTCTTTCCAGTCTGCTTGAACTTCACCGTCCCCAAGGGGGATTTCAGCTCCACCTTCTCGAGGGCGCTTATCAGCTTCTCCTTATCCAAGCTCTTCGCATCCTCTATCGCCTTCACCACCATCTTTATGGCCGTGTAGCCGAACGGAGCCCAGTACTCCGGGGCCCTCCCGAACTTGGACTCGAACTTCTGGACGAATGCCTTGGCCTCGGGCGTGTTGAGGTAGGGGGACCACACGTCCACTCCTGCCACGTAATCGCCTATGTCCTTCGGGTAGTTCGGGAACTCGGGGGCCACTATGAATATCAGCTTCGGGTTGAAGTCGTTCTCCTTGGCGTTCCTGAAGAACACCGGATAGTCGCCGGGGTAACCCACTATGTAGAATATGTCAGGGTTCTCCTGCTTGGCCTTCAGGATGACCGAGGAGAAATCGGAGCTCCCGGTCTTGAAGGCCTCCCCCACCACCTTCCACGGGGCCTTCCTCTCCTTGCTGAGATTCACGAAGTACTCGTAACTGGTGGTGCCGTACACCCCATCCTCATAGGCTACGAAGATCTTCCTCGGGA
>JACXSR010000156.1:0-5129 GCA_035319845.1 Thermoproteota archaeon | reverse complement strand
ATGGGAGGACCATGTGTTGAATGGTGAGCCCTTCAGGGCCTTCGCCATAGGGCATTCCTTACTCAAAGCGGCCCCGACATTCGCGACCTTCAATGTTAGCCAGTGCTTCGGGAATGTCTGTGGCCCGTTCAAGATAACGGCAGAGGTAGGGGAGGGAGGGTGCTGCGGGGGCAGATACGCCAATGTATCGGTGTGGTTCAACAACTATGGCAGATGGGAGCTCCTCCGAACGGAGAGGTTCCATCTCTTCGGTCACTGTGGGCACTGCGGTGGCTGCTTCTCTAAGGATGTGGTATCCGGATTCTTCCCTCACCTCAACGTTAACGGGATAACCTACAGCTTCGCGTTCTTCTACTTCAATGTGACCTCCAACAGGTTCCTGACCCATGAGGAGGCCATGAACTACTGTCACTGCAATCCGACCACCACTAGGATATCGATGATGCTCACTCCATGCCCGGTGTACAGGTATGGTAGCGTGGCTTACGAGAGGAAGAGATCCTGGGACACGGACGAGGGGCACATGTTCAGGTACTTCTACTCTAACGTCACCACTTGGGGCTGGAGGTGGTGGCACCATTACTTCCGCTGGTTCCTCTTCTCGAACGACCTCGTATACAAGGATTCCTTCGTGTACCCAAGCTTGGATGATGCCCCTGTGAGGGAGATAGCTTCCGATAGCGTGACAGATCATTTGACCTTCTATCACAGGAGTGTCGAGGCTGTCGCCTCTGCTAGCGTAGAGGATGTGCTCTTCAACAACGAGGACCTCCCGGTGTTCATCGCATCCCTCAACACCTCTGAAGGCATGGAGAGGAAGATCGTTTACGGCCCCGTTCTGAGACCCACAATCCTGAATTACACCATCGAGACCGTTGGACCGAAGAGGTATCATGTGAAGCTGTGGGTGGACCCGAACATCGTTTGGGAGAATGACTTCACGAGGGCGAAGCTCCTTGTAATCTCATCCTTCAACAAGGAGAGGGATGTAGACGAGATGATATGGCACTCGTACGCTGGCTCACTCTTCAAGTTCACGATTTCAGATGAGTACGAGCTCCCGGGCCACTTGGTGGAGAGCGGACACGGTTGGGGATGCGGTTGTCACCACCACTTCCACAACGTCTATGTGTTTGAGGGAACCGTCGACCTGAACGGTAAGGACTTCAGCGGTATAATGCTGCTCGCCTACAACAATCTCCTCTATTCCGATGCTATAGTGATGTTCACCGAGCCGGACCACAAGGTGACTCCGGTGATAAAGGTCCTCGACAATGAGACGAGTGAGGTCATCCCAGGAGCGACGGTCGTGATAGGTTCTCCAGAGGTGAGGCTTGAGGGTACCACGGACGGGACTGGAATGTGGCAGCCCGATCATCCCATCGATCCCGGGCTCTACTGGGTGTACACCTACAAGGAGGGATACATGCCGAGGAACGAGACCATACTCATAGATCACTCCGGAATCTACGAGATGAGGCTCCAAAGGGCCGATGGAATGCTCACGGTGCATGTAGTGGATAATGAGACCTCTGGGCCGATAGATCAGGCTTACGTGGTCATCACTAGGGAGTCCGATGGGATGAGTGCCTTCTCCTACACTGACGTGAATGGTACGGCTTACTTCTCCTCAGATGAGGGGACGTGGTTCATCACCGCATCAAAGGAGGGTTACTTCCCGTCCAACAAGACGATAACCCTGACATCCGAGAACCTAACATCCGAGGTGACTCTGCGCCTCGTCAGGAACCCGAACGCCACTACTGAGACCTCGGCGGCAGCCAACTACAACACTAGAGTGATACTAGGAGGGTGGCTCGATGTGGAGCTTCCGGGTAACTTGAGCGGGACCTACATAATCGTCTCCAAGTATGCCAAGTACTGGAACGGGTCCACCTACGTGACTGGATTACCCATGGTGTACAACGAGGTGGAGAACAAGACCTACGTGGATACGAGCGGTGGCAAGGGACTGCAGTTCTTCCCGCTGTACGACCTGTTGGAGCATCCCGGAGAGGCCCTGTCACTCATAGGCAATAACGTGACCATAGAGCTCGTGAGAACCGATGGTTATACCGTGAGGGTCAACGCCAGGGTCGGAACGCTGAGATTCGACGATGTACAGGTATCGGGAACAACTGTAACTGGCAGGTTGGTGTGGGACGATGGAACGGAGTTCAGGCCGCAGAACGAGTGGGAGTTCGTGCAGGTGGTCGTGGCTGAGACAGGTGATGCGGTGATAGTCAGTCCAGACGGCACGTTCACGCTGCACTTGAGCCGCGAGCTGAGCTCGTTCACGCTCAACGTGTTCTTCAAGGGACGCGGCGGAATGGAGAGCTATCAGGTTCCCTTCTCAGGGAGCTACGCGTGGAAGGGTTAGGGGACTTAGGTGGACAGCGCCATCGGTCTCATCTTCTTTGTTTTTTTGACAGTAATAGCTCTCTCCTTCTTTCTTAGCGCGCAGACTACCGCAAGTCAGTCAGTGGTCAAGATGAGGAAGAAGTTGGAGATGGAGAGGGAGAGATCCAAGGAGAACATCCTCGTGAGGTGGCTAGACAAGTACAATCTGTTAATCGTCAATAGGGGCAGGTCCACGGTATTGAGGTATCTTTACGTTCACATCAACGGGTCCAGAACCCCCACATTCGTCAAGGAGTTGACGATCAACGACACCAATCTCCCCGCTGGAATATGGACCGGTCCCGGAATCCCCCTCAAGGAGGGGGAATCGGTTAAGGTGAGCCTTCTGGAGTATGTGAGACCACAGCTGGAATGTGATCATCCGGACTGCACGGGATTCGTCACCCTATATGACGATAGGGGTGTGGGGGATCTCAGGTGGGGGAACAACCCAATCGCGGCTAGGTTGGAGGAGGGCCTGAGAGGCTATTCCCTGCACGTGGATCTGGATTACGACAACTGGGGAGTTGGCCACTTCCAGCTTCCCTCGAACTACAACTATACCGGATGCTCTTGGATCATGGTTACTAATCCTAGAGATTCAGGGTCCCCCTGGCTCCTTCTGAAGCTTCAGGATTTCGAGTTCTGGGTAGATCCGCACTCGGGCAGTCCAAGGGTGATAGCCAAGATAGCCAATGGGATGGAGCTGGACCAGCCAGATGAGAGGGTGGCCTCCCCAGAGGAATGGAATCACTACTGCGTGACCACCAGAAGGTACTGGAACGGCACCAACTGGATCAGCGAGTTCTACTTCCTCATCAATGGAAGGATTGTAGACTTCGAATCGGAGGTGGATAGCGGTTTTCAGCCGAACTTGAACCAGATAAACCTACCTCAGAGGACTGATATGGCGGATGATGCTTGGTTCGACGAAATATTCGCTGCAACGACGTATCTCACCCCCTCGCAGGTGAGGAAGCTCTCATTCGGGGATTTACCCGAGGGTCTGAGCCCTAACTCCTATTCTAGGTTCTCGTTCGAGAATGTTAGGAACAGGATAACCGCCGTTGAGATAGTTACGGATCTTGGGAGGGTATTCTCTTCCGAGCTCTTGGAGGGATCTGCGGTACCTTGAGGAGGGGATGCTCATGTTCGGTGGGAGGTTGAGATTCCCCCTGAGAGGGATCTCCCTTAATATGGTTAGTGTGATAGAGGATCTGGAGACGGTCGATCTGGGGGACGAGAGGAGTAAGAGGAAAGAGGAAAAGCAGGAGGAGCTCAAGATACCGATAATAGGGAAGGAGATATACGTCACTAGGGAGGAGGTCCCTCCCGGCAGGGAGCTGATGAGGGCTGAGGGGACGGGCTTCACCAACGTGCTGGTGAGGGAGTCAGATGGGAGCTACAGGTACGTGGTCAACGAGTGGATGCTAACGAGAAACGACAAGAAGCTGATAAACCTCATCCTCTCCGACGTGATGATGTTTCAGGAGCAGTACTACGACAAGCTCGTGGCCGGCAGGCTGGAAGAGGTCATCCAAGAGATAGTGAGGAAGTACAGGCTGGAAACCGAGTTCAACCTTAGGAAGGATGTTGTGATGTATTACGTGCTGAGGGACACCATAGGCTTCGGAATGATCCAACCACTGATCTACGACTGGAACATCACGGACATCGATGTGAAGGGAACGGATCCCGTCAGGGTGAAGATGAGGCGCTTCGCCGGCAGGTGGATAAACACGAATGTGAGGTTCCCGACCGAGATAGCCCTGAGGAGATTCACCTCCAGGATCGCATCTCTCTACGGAAGGGGTATAAGCGAGGCCACCCCCCTCGTCTCCTTCATGTACAAGAGCAAAGACGGGAGCCTGAGGTTCAGAGTAGCTGCGAGCTTCGGAGGTGTGAAGAGCGAGCAAACAACGGTGCAGATAAGGAAGTTCCCAGCGAAGCCCTTCCTCTTCAACGATCTGATAAGATTCGGCTCCCTCTCTCCTGAAGCGGCTGTGGCAATATGGATGATGGTCGATCACAAGGGCAAGGTCGCTTACTCCGGCCCAGTGGGCACGGGCAAGACCACGTTACTCAACGCCGCCTTGGCGATGTTCGATCCTAGGAAGAAGCTGGTCACCATCGAGGACATCGAAGAACTGGCTTTGAGGTTCAAGGGCAATAGTTGGGTTCCCTACTACGCAAGGGGCGGTGAATTCTACGAGATAGTGAGGTTCGCCCTCAGGATCACCCCGGACCTCTTGATACTTGCCGAGGTCTTGGGAAGGGAGCTAGGAGATGTGATAGCCTCTCAAACGGGTCACGGGCTGGCCTTCACCATTCACGCTAACACTGTGGAGGAGTTCAAGCTGAGAGTCAGGATGCTCCTCAGGATGTATTACGGGGAGAACGCCAGCGAGGAGCTGATCAACTCCGTCATGAGGGAACTCTGGTCCCTCCTGTTCCTCAACATAAAGGAGGATAGGAGGGTTTTGGATCAGATCTACATGGTCGATATAAGCACTGGGGACATGATACGGGTTTACCAGCATCCCACGGACTTCGACCTAGACAGGTTCCTGTGGCAGCTCCACTCGAGGACCAACGTGCCCGTCAGTGACCTGAGAGATGAGTTTGACGATAGATTGGACTTCCTCCTCACTCACATGGACTTGGAGCTCGAGGACTTCTACAAGGAGTTGGTCAGGTGGTACTACAGGAGGTGAGCTCTTGGAGGTAAC
>JACXSR010000055.1:0-23860 GCA_035319845.1 Thermoproteota archaeon | reverse complement strand
CGACGGCGGTCCCCCCCAGGTGCCTCACCTCGCACTTGCCACCGTCGATCCTCACCTCCACCACCGCGGTCCCCGTGCCAGCGCTCACGACAACGCACTCTCTCATGCCTGCCAAGTAGGCACCTCCCCTACCGACAGCCTCTATTTCATCCACCTCCCTTACTGGTAGCCCCAGTATCCTGTCGGGGAGGGGTTTAGTCCTCCCCCCGCTTAGGGCCACCGCCTCAACATCGTCGAGCTGTATGCCCTTATCCGTCAGGAGCTTTCCTATGGCACCGGCTGCGGCAGCGAGGGGATCCGACGCGACGACCACGGTTTTGGCCAGTATGCCCGATTCCGAGGCAAGCACACCCTTGGTGGTGGTCCCCCCCATGTCGAGCCCTATTATGAGCAAGAAATCACCCCTTCGCAGATTTCCTCACAGCCGAAACCACGGGAGGCACGACTAGGATTGCGAACGGTAGCTCCCAGGCGAAGGTCACGAAAGCTATGGATAAGGCCGCCGTGAGCGATAGGGGAGTCACCTTATCACTGAAAGGAAGAGGGAACGCCTGACTCCAAGCTAGGAGGCCGAATCCGATTATTAGATGGCCCACTATGAGTCCCAGAACCGAGGCTGGGATGTATCTCTTCACCGAGTACCTGTCGCGACCAGCCAACTCTCCAATTATGTAGAAGCCTAGGAAGTTGGATGGTACCCCTACTGTGAGGCTCAGCAAGGCATTGCCGTGAGTCACCATGTCGGAGATGAAGATCCCTATCGCGGCCGACAGACCACCCACGAGACCCCCATAGAGACATGCAAAGGTGGCCGGAACCACCACCGCTGGCCAGAATCTGACACCGTAGAAATTGACTCCCAACCAGCTCAGGTACCCGACGATAGCATAGAGGGCCCCTCCCATGGCAGACAGAGTGAGATCCCTCACCCTCATTTCCGATCGCGTTATTACACTATCGTAAAATAAAAACCTCAGTCGAGGATCTTAAGCGAGGGGATCACCTCATCGCCCCGCACCTCGATCACCGCGTATCTGCCCAGCATCATCGGTCCAGCATTGACGAGAACAGTCCTACCTATTTGATCTATTCCGGGAGATTCGTGTATATGCCCACACACGCACAGGAGGGGTTGATTCTTCTCTATGTACTCCCTCAACGCCTTTGATCCGACGTGAGCTCCCGACCTTATCACATCCAGTTTGGTGCCATAGGGAGGCGTGTGGGAGACCAGCACATCGACCCGCCCTAGGGTTGAGAGGACATCCGTCATCTCCTCCTCCCCGAGCTCTGTCGGGGTACCGAAGGGGGAAATGTTCCCACCACCCAGACCTCCGAACTTAAGTTCCAACCTCCTCACCCTGCCGTGCAGGTTCGGACATCCCTCGACCTCCTCAACTTCTAGCAAAGGGGGAGGATCCATGTTCCCAGGCACGAACATCACTGGTCCGAAGCTCTTGGCCCCTCTCAGTATCCTCCTGACATCCCTCAGGGAACCGTTGGAGAGGTCCCCGGCCAACACTATCAGGTCGTAGGACTCCCTCTCCAGCGCGGACTTTAACTTCCCAGCTGAGCCGTGTATGTCCGAGGCGAGGAACAACCTCATGCGGATTCAGCCCATGTGAGGATATAAGGCTGAGGGGGATTCCATGGGTCGCACCGTGCTCAGGATCACTAGGGAGACGGGGATACCCCTCATGGGATCGGTGGCATTCGGCCTCATAGACAGGGGCACTAACCTGATACAGGTGAGGCCCATCTCCACCTGCGTATTCTCCTGCATCTTCTGCTCCACAGATGCCGGACCTAGATCGAGGACGAGGCAGACAGAGTATGTGGTAGAGCTGAATTACCTAATGGAGTGGTTCACAGCTGTTGTCGAGGAGAAGGGGGTGGACGATGTTGAGGCCCATATAGACACGGTTGGGGATCCCTTCACCTACCCCCAGATAGTGGAGCTGGTGGAGAGGATAAGGGAGGTACCGGAGGTCAAGGTCATATCTTCACAGACCCATGGGCCCCTCCTGACGGGGGAGCTGATCTCCAGGTTGGAGAGGGCCGGTATGGACAGGATAAACCTGAGCATAGACTCGCTCAATGAGGAGAAAGCCCGTTACCTATCGGGATCTCCTTGGCTCAGATTGGGGAGGATCTTGAGAGCAGCCAGGTTGATAGCTGAAAGTTCCATCGACTTATTGATTGCTCCCGTCTGGGTTCCAGGAATAAACGACGAGGACATGCCCCAACTAATCGAATTCGCCCTCAAGATAGGGGCAGGGAAGAGATGGCCTCCCCTCGGCATACAGAAGTACGAGGCCTACAGGGGAGGGAGGAGGCCCAAGGGCGTGAGGCCCATGAGCTGGTCAAGGTTCTACGCCAAGTTGAGGGAGTGGGAGGAGGAATACGGGGTCAAGCTCGTGCTGAGGCCCGAGGATTTTGGGATGAGGAAGGTGAAGCCGATCAGGAGGACCATGAGGAAGGGAGAGGTGGTCACGGTGAGGGTCGTGGGTCCGGGATGGAGGAGGGGCGAGGTTTTAGGCTCGGCTAGGGGGAGGGTCGTGACGGTGTTAGATGCCCCTCCCCTTCCCAAGGGATCGGAGCTGAGGGTGAGGGTGATAAGGGACAGGGACAACGTATACTACGCTAGGTTCATAGCCTCCTGACCTGTGAACCGCGCTGATCAGTCATGCTTATGATAGTGGCAGGTGATCCAGCCGGGGATTAGATGGAAATTTCCCTCTCTCGGGGAGAGATAGAGCTACTGACCGAACTCCACTCTAGAGGTGGTAGGGCCAGACTGGAAGACTTGGGCTTGGACAAGAGCAAGGCCGCAGCTTGGGCCAATTTGCTGAAGGAAAAGGGCCTACTCACCATAAGGGAGAGGAGGAAGAGGTACCTGACCCTGTCGGATAGGGGAAGGAGGCACTTGGAGGAGGGATTACCCGAGGAGAAGCTCATCAATTTGCTGAAGGAGAGAGGCGGTAGAGCCAGCTTGGAAGAACTTCGTCGCTATCTAACGGGAGAGGAGTTCAATGTGGCCTTGGGCGAGGGGCAGAGGAAGGGACTGATCAAACTGGAGAAATCCGAAGGTGGGACCGTCGCCCTCCTCGTGGGGGAGGAAGTTCCCGAGAGGTTCATCCTGGAAAAGTTATCTTCCAATCCCTTGGAGGAATCTGAAGTGGAAAGCGCCGTTCTGAAGGGTCTCAAGAGAAGAGGACTGGTGGAGGTCGTGGAGAGAACGGAGGTGGAGGTGGAACTCACTGACTTGGGCAAACAGGCTGCTGAGGGCAGGATAAAGGTAGTTGAAGAGACGGGTAAGCTCACCAGAGACCTAATACTCACGGGAGAATGGAGGAAGAGGAAGCTAAAGGCCTACGATGTGAAAGCACTCCCTCCAGTGACCTATCCGGGCAAGCCCCATCCCTACGTCCACTTCCTCGAGGAAGTGAGGGAGATCCTCATAGGGATGGGTTTCGTGGAGGTCAAGAGCCCCATAGTGGAGGCGGAATTCTGGAACTTCGACATCCTCTTCCAGGCCCAAGACCACCCCGCTAGGGAGGTTCACGACTCCTATCAAGTGGCCTTCCCCTCTAAGGGGGCGGATCTCTCCGGGTATTCCTCACTGGTGGAGAAGGTGAGGATGACCCATGAGCACGGCTGGGAGACTGGATCCAAGGGATGGGGCTACAAGTGGAGCTTTGACATAGCTAGGAGATTAATACTGAGGTCTCAGACCACCGCAGCCTCTGCTCGCACCTTGGCCTCCGGTTTGAAGGTACCCAGCAAGATATTCGCCATAGACAAGGTGTTCAGACCAGAAACTCCTGACAGGACGCATGCAATAGAGTTCCACCAGTGTGAAGGTGTTGTCCTGGCTGAGGACATGAATGTGAGGCATCTCATGGGCTTCTTAGCCGAGTTCGCTAGGCAGCTTGGATTCAGGGAGGTCAAGTTCAAGCCCGCCTACTTCCCCTTCACGGAACCCAGCGTGGAGGCCTATGTCAAGCACGAAAACCTCGGATGGATTGAGATAGCTGGTTCTGGCCTATTCAGGCCCGAGATGCTAATACCGATGGGATACGAATATCCCAAGGTGCAGGCCCTCGCGTGGGGGATAGGAATAGGCAGGTTGGCCATGATAAGGCTGGGATTGGATGACATAAGGGAGCTACACTCCCAGAATCTGGAGTACTTGAGGAGAGCAAAACTGGTGTGGTGAGATCATGCCCGTGATAACCGTGGACATGAGGGAATTCTTCAGGCTCCTCGGTGTGGGGCTGGACGAGGGAGAGATAACGTCCCTCCTAGAGTACACGAAGGTGAACCTCGAATCCTACGATCCGGAGGAGGGGGAGATGGAGTTCGAGGTCACTGCCGACAGGATGGACTTGGTCACCATGGAGGGGATGGTTCGCATGATCAAGGGGCTGATGGAAAGGGAGCTGGGCATACCCAAGTATCCCATGAGAAGGAGGACCTTCCAAGTGAGGGTCACGGAGAGCGTGAAGAAGGTCAGGCCTTATGTGGTGGCCGCCTTGGTGAAGGGGGTTGACCTCACCACGGAGGAATCCCTCATCTCCTTGATAGAAGCCCAAGAGAAGATACACGACACCCTGGGCCGGAAGAGGAGGAGAGTCTCCATAGGCCTCCACGACTTCTCCAAGGTCGTGCCCCCCATAACGTACGACGCCAGACCGGCTGATAGAGTGGCTTTCGTCCCTTTAGGCGAGTATGCAGAGATGACTGCTCAGGAGGTACTCGAGCAGACTGAGAAGGGCAGGGAGTACGCTCATATCATAGAGAATCCCGAGAATCTGGTCCCTCTCATACTGGATTCGAGGGATGAAGTCCTGAGCCTTCCACCTATAATAAACTCGGAGCTCACGAGACTCACCCCCGGGGTGAGGGACCTCTTCATAGACGTCACGGGAACCGATCTAAGGGCCATCTCGTACACATTAGAGATAATCGTATCGGCGTTGGGCGAGAGAGGAGGAGAGATACACACGCTGGAGGTGATCTACCCGGATATGACTCTGGAAACCCCGAAACCGAGGCCAAGCGAGATGTACGTGAGCGAGGACTTCATCAGGAGGATGGTGGGAGTCCCCATGGATTCGGAGGAGATCATTCATCAACTGAGGAGGGCTAGGCTCGATGCCTCTTCCAATGGGGGGATCGTTGAAGTACTGATTCCGGGCTTCAGAGCGGACTTCCTCCACCCCGTTGATGTGGCCGAGGAGGTGGCAACCACCTACGGCCTCAATAACTTGGGATACGAGCTGCCCCTCAACGTCATGACCGTGGGCAAGAGACATCCTCGGGAGAAGGTCTCCGCCTTGGTGAGGACCGTCATGATAGGACTTGGGTACCAAGAGGTCCTGAACTATATAATGACAAGCAGGACATTCCTCTTCTCCTCTGTGGGGAGGGAGGAGAGGCCGGTCGTTGAGGTGGCCAATCCGGTATCGGAGAGCTATAGCGTACTCAGGGACAGCCTGATCCCCGGACTGCTGCACTTCTTAGCTGCTAACACCCACGCTAAGTATCCCCAGAAGATCTTCGAGGTGGGTGACGTGGTGGTGGTCGATGAGTCGTACGAGACGAGGGCTAGGGATGAGAGAAGACTGGCGGCCGCTTACGCGGACTACTCGGTGGGCTTCGAGGACATATACTCCCATCTGAGGGCGCTCGCCGATAATTCGGGAATGGACCTCCAACTGGAGCCCCATCACGAGAGACCCTTCCTCAATGGGAGATGCGCTAGGGTGACGGTGAACGGTGCCGAGTCAGGTCTCATTGGGGAGATAGACCCGGAAATCCTATTGAAACTGGGTATAACAGTTCCAGTCGCCCTCTTCGAGATAAGACTCCCCATCCCGGGGAGATGATGGTAGGGGCGATTGCCCCTCACCACCATCTCGTTATGACCACTTTCTTATCGGTGAAGAAATCTATTGCGTCCATCTGACCGTGTAGCGTACCGAAGAACGAGAGCTTCCTCCCTCCAAACGGGAAGTAACCCAAGGGAGCAGCTACCCCTATGTTTATACCGATGTTGCCTGCGTTGACCCTCAAAGCGTACTCCCTGGCATACCTCCCAGATTCGGTGAATATGCTAGCGGCGTTCCCGTAGGGGGCTAGGTTATTGGAGAGCTCCACCGCCTCGTCGAAATCGTCGGCTCTTATCATGATCGCGACGGGTCCGAATATCTCCTCCTGCGTTATAGTCATTCCCTCCCTCGCATCCACGAAGACGGATGGGCCCAAGAAGAATCCGTTCGGGTACTCCTCCGACTTGAAGTCCCTGCCGTCTAGGATGAGCTTGGCACCCTCCTCCAGCCCCTTCTCTATGTAGTAGAGGACCTTCTCCCTTCCCTTCTTGCTCGCCATGGGACCCATGTCCACGGACTCGTCCAGTCCGTAACCTATCTTCAACTTCTTCGCTCCCTCTACGAAGGCATCGACGAATCTGTCGTAGATATCCCCCACCAGTATTATGTTAGCTGCGGCGAGGCACCTCTGCCCAGCCATATTGTAGACCGAGCCCAAGAGGTTGCTCACGGTCCTCTCGAAGTTTGCATCGGGCATGACGACCTCAGGGTTCTTGGCCCCTCCCTGAGCCAGCACCCTCTTCCCAGCCCTCGATGCCGTCTCATATATTATCTTCGCGACCGGAGTGGAACCCACGAAGGTGACTCCAGCCACATCCTTGTGGGTTATGAGATTATGAACCGTGTCCTTGGCTCCATTGACCAAGTTCACCACTCCGGGAGGTAGGCCCACCTCCTCATGTATGACCTTCATCACCCAGTACATGGGGGCGGGATCGAGCTCCGATGGCTTCAACACGACAGTGTTGCCGGTGGCTATAGCATAGGGGAGGAACCAGAACGGTATCATCACTGGGAAATTCATGGGCGTTATTATCGCGAAGACTCCGAGGGGCTCCCTTATGTACTCCTCATCTATGTTGCTGGTTACTCTAGTCATCTTCTCCCCCAGAGTCAGGGTGGGCATCCCTAAAGCCGCGTCAACGTTCTCAAGAGCTCTTCTGAGCTCACCTCTAGCCTCTCTTATTGTCTTACCCATGTTCTGGGAAATTATCCTAGCTATCTCTTCCTTGTGCTTCTCGATAGCGAGCTTGAGCCTGACTAAGTACTGTATCCTCTCGGTCACTGGCGTCTGACTCCATTCCTCGAAAGCCCTAGCTGCAGCCTGGACCGCCTGATCGACCCCTTCCTTCGTCGTGAGGGGAGTCCTCGCTATCACCTCACCCTTCGCCGGGTTATACGAGTCTAGATACTCGTCAGCAGGAGCTTCCACGAAGTTCCCATCCACGTAGTTGGGGACAATCCCGTAGTCCTTCCTTACCTCCTCAAGAACGGCCATTCAGCTCACCTCCTTGAGACTCTCCTCCAATGCCTCCAAGGCACCATCTATATGTTCGTAAGTCACGGTCAATGGAGGTTGGAGCCTGAGCACGGAACCTACCGCGCCTCCTACCCCTATGAGGTATCCCCTCTCCCTCATGAGCTGCCTGACTCTTTTGGCCTCACTCACGGCTGGCTCCTTGCTTTCCCTGTCTCTGACCAGTTCCACTCCTATCATGAGCCCTCTCCCCCTGACATCACCTATCAGCTCGATTTCGCTCATCATGTCTCTCAAAGCCTTCATTATATAGTCGCCCTTCTCCTCAGCCTGCTTGGGCAGGTTTTCCTCCTCCATGAACTCTATGTTCGCTAAAGCAGCTGCTGCAGATACTGGATTACCTCCAAATGTTGAGAGATGGTCGCCTGGCTCGAAGGAGTCGGCTATCTCCGCCCTTGTCGTACACGCGGCGATCGGGAACCCGTCGGCTATGCCCTTCGCCATGGTCACTATGTCCGGCTCTATGCCAAGATGCTCCATCCCGAACATCCTGCCCGTCCTCCCAAAGCCCGTCTGCACCTCGTCATCGATAAGGAGAATGTCCCTCTCGTCTAGGATCTCCCTCATTATCTTCGCGTACTCCTTAGGTATCGGTATTATCCCTCCCTCTCCCTGCAGTGGCTCCATGATGAGCGCCGCCACATTATTGCTCGTGGTGTAGTCGATCACATTGTTCAAGTATCTAGCGCACTCGAAGTCGCAATCGGGGAACTGCTTGCCGAAAGGGCATCTATAGCAGTAGGGGCTGGGGGTAAACGAGACTGCAGGCATGTACGGTCCCATGTCAAACCTCTTCCTCTTCCACTGACCGGTGATACTGAGGGTCCCTATAGTCCTCCCATGGAAAGAGTGAGTGAGAGCTATCAACTCGTGCCTCTTGGTGAACTTCCTGGCCACTTTCATGGCGCACTCTATTGCCTCAGCGCCGCTGTTTGAGAAGAAGGTTTTCCTCATGTTTCTCCCGGGAACTATCTCAGCCAACTTCTTAGCCAGCTTTATGGTGGGTGGAACATGGTACACGTAGGTGCAAGCATGAACGAGCTTCTTTGCCTGCTCTATAGCGGCATTCACGACCTTCTCGTTCACATGGCCCGCGTTAACAACTGCTATTCCCGCGAAGAAGTCCACATATCTCCTTCCATCAATATCTATCACTACGTCATTCTCGGCCCGATCAACGACCACGGGCTCCAATCTCTCAACAATAGAGGTGACGAGGTACTCCTCCGCCATACGAATGAGGTCTTCCCTCTCTCCCATAGCAATACCTGATAATGGACGGGGGGTCTTCTTAATAATCGTTGGGGGTCCTCCTGACTCCTAAGGTCGAGATAGGCCCCCTAGTAAACTATTTGACGAAATAAAAACGCGTAGCTCCCCATCTGCTCATCAATTTTTATAATAGAATATCGTCAGTACCTCCAGAAAACAAATCATAAATAGTCAAAGAGTATAGATTATGTGGGAAGAGGGGAGGAGACAGCTTACAGCATCTTGATGAACTCGGAGAGGAGGGCTCCTCCCCAAGCGATATCCTTCAGGTTAACTACTTCTACGGGACTGTGCATGCTCCTAAGTGGTATAGAAACTAGCCCGGTCTTCACGCCTCCCCTAGCAACTTGGATTGCCCAGGTATCCGTTCCATATCCTCTGAAGTCTGGTTCGATCTGATAGGGTATTTCGGCCTCTTTCGCGGCTCTCTCAAGGGTTTCCACGACTTCCCAATGGTATATCGGACCCTTGCTTATGGCTGGACCTTTACCGGTCTTGAGAACGAATTCTGCCGGCATCATTGGCTGCTTAGCGAACGTAACATCTATGGCTACAGCTATATCCGGTTTTAGTCTGTACGCAACCATCTCAGCTCCTCTAAGGCCTATCTCCTCCTGTATGGTGGCTACAAAGTGAACCTCAGCATCTATCTTCTCCTTTAATTTCCAGACAAGTTTGAGGGCCTCGATCATCGTGGCAACTCCAGCGGCATCGTCCAATCCTGGGGATGAGAAGTGATGGCCGAGCAATTCCTCTGGCTCATAGTCCGGTACCCCGTAAATCCCTGGCCTAACTCCGGCCTTTTCAGCATCTTCTTTACTATCAGCGCCGATATCGATGGCTAGATCCCTGATCTCCAGCTTTTTATCAGCCAATTCCTTGTAAGTCCTGAGGATGTGGGGCGGAAGCGCGCCCACAACACCCTTGACCTCCCCCTCATCCGTCAGGAGTTTAACCCTCATCCCATAGAGCACCTTAGCGTCCCAGCCCACCCCTTCGAATTTGACGAACCCATCTTCCGTAACTTCCCTGACTATGATCCCTATCTGATCTACATGAGCCGCCAGCATCACGACAGGCTTCCCACCCGGGTTTACAATGGCCTCCGAGTTCCCCCACGCATCCACTTTGAAAGCATCTGAGAAGGGAGACATGATTTCCTTGAGAACGGGTACAACGTTTCTCTCAATGCCCGTCACTCTGGGAATACTGGTCAATCTGAGCAGATTATCCCGGACACCCTCGACCTCTGGTTCCAAGTTATCACCGAATGGAAAGGTCCTTATTAAAGAAAAAGAGGATGATCCGATCACCATGTCCCTCAGGATAAGTGACATTAGAGCTAGGCAGATCTTGGACTCCAGAGGAAATCCTACCGTGGAGGTCTCAGTACTACTGGAAGGAGGGGCTTCAGGGAGGTTCTCTGTCCCGAGCGGCGCGTCGAAAGGGGAGAAGGAGGCTCTTGAGTTGAGAGACGGTGGAAAATGGTTGCATGGTAAAGGAGTCCTCAGGGCAGTAAGGAACATCAACGAGGTAATAAGACCCGCCCTTATTGGAATTGAGGCCACCTCCCAGCTGTACATAGATAGAATCATGGTGGAACTAGACGGCACGCCCAACAAGAGCAGGCTAGGGGCAAACGCCTTACTGGGGGTCTCCGTGGCTGTCGCTAAGGCCGCCGCCGCAGGCCTCGGCATGCCCCTCTACCGCTACTTGGGAGGAGTAGACTCTAGGACGCTCCCGGTACCCTTCATGAATGTGTTGAACGGAGGTGTTCACGCTGGGAACGATCTGGCCATTCAGGAGTTCATGATAGTACCGGCTGGGTTCAAAAGATTCAGAGATGCCCTCTTCGCCGGAGTTGACATTTACATGGAGCTTAAGCAACAACTTGTGAGGAAATTCGGGAGAATGGCCGTGAATGTCGGTGATGAGGGCGGCTTCGCACCACCCATGTCAAAAACGGAGGAAGCTCTGGATGCACTGATCGAGGCTATAGAGGAGATGGGCTATGCTGGGAAGGTATTGCTTGCCCTAGATTGTGCGGCCAACGAGTTCTACTCAAACGGGAAGTACAGCATAGATGGTAAGGAGTTATCTCCCTCGGAACTGTTGGATTTCTACGTGGATCTCGTTGACAGCTACCCCATAGTGAGCATGGAGGATCCTTTCATGGATGAAGATTGGGGCTCCCTGTCGGAGCTCACTAAAATCATGGGTAAGAGAATACAGATAGTGGGGGATGATTACTTCGCTACTAACCCGAAATTCCTTAGGAGAGGGATAGAAGCCGGGGCGGCCAATGCCCTCCTCCTGAAGGTTAATCAGATAGGGACTTTGAGCGAGGCGCTAGAAGCTGCGAACATGGCCTTTAGCCACGGGTACGCGGTCATGGTCAGTCATCGCTCTGGAGAAACGACGGACGCTTTCATAGCAGACTTGGCTGTGGCCCTGAATTCGGGCCAGATAAAAACAGGTGCCCCAGCTAGGGGGGAGAGAGTAGCCAAGTACAACAGACTCCTAGAAATAGAGGATGAACTCGGCTCTATTGCTCTCTTTCCAGGCCTTCGGCGAGTAGCCTGACGAAGAACTCATCCTTCTTTAGTTCCCTCCATATCTCATTGAGGGCCCACTGGCCGAGGGAGGCGAGTTCCCTCTCAGTGAATATCCTTATCTTCGCCCTTCCCCTTAGTATGGATGGTAACCTCTGCCCTCTGAAAGTATCGCCCACTAAGAGGGTGGCCTCTCTGTACCTCCTCCTCCTGAAGACGTACCATCTATCCTCCCCTATGAACGGGCCACCAAACGTCACCTCGCTTCCTACATACTTCAGCAGGAAGTTGTCCTCTTCCTTCATGCCAACAGGAGGCCCCTCTCGTCTCTCCAGCTCTGGGAGAAGCAGATGAGGTATCTCAGCAGCCACCACTATAGTGGAGGATTCATCAGTCCACCCGGAGGACCACATAGGATCGAAACCGTATTTCCTCAGCTCATCACCTAATACTCTCCCTAACTTCCTGGCTTGCGACCAGAGCAGCTCCCTACTCAACTGATCCGGCTCGTTCAACTTGGAGAGCTCCACTACAACTAAATGAGTTCCCCTCCTACGTAATTCCTCCTCCACGACGCTACTTCTGACTCTGAACTTGGATGGTCTTAGGGCCCTCTCGAAGAATTCGATGGACGGATTAACCAAGAACGCTCGGGCCGCCACCTTGAATCGATTGAACTGGGTGAGGGTGAGAGCAGCAGCCACATTCCTCCTCGGGTCCACTGGGTCTATAACCACAAGAGGTCCCTCTGGAAAGAGAACGGAAGCGTACTCCACGCCCAAGTGGTCCTCAGGATCTATGTAGACGGGAGGTCGCCAATCTTTAGCTGCCTCCAAAACCTCCAAGAAACCCCCATGATAGATCACTAAAAGCTCACAGAGGTATCCACTGAATCCACCAACCTTCTCCTCAGCCCCATAAGCATCTATTGACTTGAGAAAAGCTTTTAGGAGCCTCACTTCCGTAGGAGACTTCAATCTGGATTTAACGTACGAATTGTGGAGCGGGGTCCTGTCGACAGAACTGACTATTCTCTCCCCCTTCTCTATTCTGTACGCTGGAACGAGATCTATATCGAATCCATCCAGCTTCACTACCACGTAAGGATGCTCAGCGTAATTCTGAACATAGTCACCAAAGGCTTTCGCTGCAATATTCCTTATCAGTTCGCCTAAAGCATCCTTCCCCCCGACCTCCTTTGGAAATAGGACGAATATGTCGAGCTCGTAGTTGCCCGGCAGCCAAGTATCTCTCACAGCAGATCCTACTGGTACCACTTCAGCGTCGAACTCCAGCTCGTCCACTGCCCTCCTTACTCTACTCACCGCTTCCTTCAAAACGCTCTCCAGCTTTCTCTTCTCTTCATTTGATGGTGTAACGAGTTCCCTAGCCCGCTTCAGCACCTCCTCTATATTACTCGATGGTGGCATGCCTCTTGGCAAGATCCTCCTCACTCTTCCCTAAGAGCTCGACGAGCTCTGCTATGAGAGCATCGAAGTATATCATAGTGCTCAGCTCAAATAGCGTGCCTAGGGGAGTCAAAGGCTCGTGTATCCCGAGTATCTGCCTGGTGAAGTAATCCCTGCTGTTGTTCTTCGGGAGCACCCTTCCGCCTATTCTCACGACCAAATCCGCTATCTTGCCGAGACTGGATTCAGGGTAGCTGGTCACGGCTACCACATGCGCCCCAACCTTCTTAGCCACCTGCGCCGCTGAGAGAGGATACTTGGTCTCACCTGAACCGCTCACTACCACCACTAGGTCGCCAGGGGCTACCGAGGGAGTGACCGTCTCACCTATGACGTAAACGTGGAAACCCACATGCATAAGTCTCATGGCAAATGCCTTCGCCACGAGGCCGGACCTACCCGCCCCAACTACGAAAATCTTTCCCTCTCCAAGCGTCCTTAGAAGGGCTTTTATGAACTTCTGAGTTGATTCCTCGTCGACATCGGACAGGTTCTCACCTATGACATCGAGTAACCTACTAATGGTCTCTCTGATGGGCGTAGCGTCATCCCCTCGGATGCGCCCCCCGCTTTATTTAACAAATTAACTGAAGTGCGCATGGTTTTATTTGAGGGATCCGTGTCAAATTCGGACCCCTGATGGGAGCTGATATAGAGGATAACAGTGAGAAGCGCCCACCTCCGTTCATAGAGAGGATAGTAGAGGAATTCGAGGAACTAGCCGATACGGTGAGAATAATATCTAGGATAAGTGAGATGGGTGAGGTTGCTAGGAGGTACGCGGTCACCAACTCGTTCGACAGCCTCCTTACCATGTTAGGCGTTCTGATGGGGAGCTTCATATCAGGACTGAAGGAACCGTCTGTAATAGTGAATACAGTCTTGGGAGGCGCTGTGGCGATACTCATATCCGGGACGATGGGCACCTACCTCACGGAGAGGGCCGAGAGGGCATCTAGGATAAAAGAACTGGAAGTGGCCGTCCTCATGGATCTTGATGAGACTCTTGTGGGGAAGGCCGAGAGCATATCTGCCGTGATGGTAGCGGCAGCAAGCGGTCTAGCTCCCTTCCTAGTCATGATGTCCCTGACTGTCCCATTCATTCTATCCATGAATGGCATGCTTTCGGTTATGGAGGCATACGTAATATCATTCATCGAGGTTCTTACCATTCTCTTCACGCTAGGGGTATTCCTTGGCTCCTTATCAGGGGAGAATAGGCTGATCTATGGAGCTATGTTGGTGGGGATGGGCCTCCTCATAGTGATGGTGATGCTTTGGCTGGGGATAAGTGGATAGCTCTGAGGGTCGCCTACATAGGATGGAACTATTACGGGGCAGTCAGACAGCCGAACCTCCCCACCATAGAAGGATCGCTCGTTGAGGCATTATCAGATCAGGGGATTGATGCTAGGCTGAAGTTCTCCTCTAGGACGGACAGGGGCGTATCGGCTCTGGATAATGTGGTCACCTATAGGGGGACGCGACCGAACATCTCTCGGCTTAATGCCAAGCTCCCAAAGGACATAGCGATCTGGGGACTCGTAGAATCGGACAGCAGAATAAAAGCCATCGAGAAGACCTATGTCTATGTGATACCCTTTGAATTGAACATTGAGAGGTTACTCAGGGGGTTGAAGGAGGCCTCACTCTCGCCAGATCTCTGCAAGGAAGGGGAAGCACCGAGGCCTAACTGCAATGCGAGGATACATCGTGGCTTTACACTGATCTTCATAACCGGAAAATCATTCTGCTGGCAAATGGTCAGGAGACTCGTGGGAAGGGCCATCAGCTCCATGATAGGTAAGAGGATGGACGTAGCCCCCGCAGAGGGGCTTATTCTCCTCAGAACCGAGGTGAATAGAAGATGGGATGAGCTCTACCCTCACAAGCTTCAATTCATCCTTAAAGAACTGGAAAAGGGGATGTGGAGGTGGGGGACGGGCCTGCTCCTGCTGGATATGGTTAAGGAGATTACCTCTTCAGGGCGACTACCGTCTTGGTTTCCGGGACGTACCACCTGACCTTATCCCTGAACCACTTCCAGAACTTAGTGAAAGCATCCATGCTCTCCGTCTCAACCTGTATGATCCCGTTGTACTCCGTTCCCCAAGCGTGATCGTAAACGCCGATTAACCTGATCTCCGGGGGCCACTCCTCCATTATATCCTCCCACTGTCTCCTTGCCTTCTCCTCCTCTTCTTCAGTTAGCTCCCTAAGTTTGTAGAAGATCAGTAGCACGTAAGTTGGCATGAACTATCACCTCTAGAAGGGATTATGGAACTTATATAAACTTCCTGACATCCCCAGCTGACGCTTCTGAGGGGGAAGCCAGCACTCAGGCATGCATCCAGTGCACGAGATATCGCATCCCGGTGTGGGCAAGCCCTCCAGGGCCCTCCTCAATTCTCTAGATAGGAAATCCCTGGTCACCCCGACATCGATGTATTCCCACCAAGGGGTATCCCTATCCCCGTAAACTATAGAATCGAGATCAACTCCCATCTCATCGGCTAGGGAACGATATGCCCCCCTATTGTAGGGGATTCTAATACCTCTCTTCAGGAGTTCCGCTATCTCAAAACCTCCAACCGACATGAAAGTCTGGATGTACGCCCTTCCATAGTGCATTACGTTGATCTGTCCTCTGAAGCCTTTCCTGAATGTGGAGAACCTCCTCCTAATGTCTTCCTCTTTAGCGAGCGGGACAGTCTCGAAGGGCGTTCCTGCCTTGGGTACGAAGATGCTCACGGTTACCTTAGTGTTAACTAACTTTGCTACGCGATTTGCCAGCTCACTTGATTCCTCTACATCCCGATCTGACTCCGAGGGAAGGCCTATCATGAAGTAAAGCTTTATATGCCTCATTCCTAGATCTCTGGCCTCCTCAGCCACTCTTACGAACTCGTCGTTGTCTATCACCTTGTTCACCACGACTTTCATCCTCTCACTACCTGTTTCGGGGGCTAGCGTAATCATGCTCTCTCCAGCCCTCAATGCCAACTCTATGAGCTCTCTATCGACCTGATCGGCCCTAAGAGATGGTAATGTAACGCGAAGCCCCTTTTCCGATGCCCATTGGATCAAATCCTTTATCAACTTGGAGGAGGCGGCATCGCTCCCTATTACGTATACCCTCTTAAACCCAAGTTCGTGAGCCCTTTCAACGGCCACTTCTAGGTCCTTGGGATCTGGATCCAGACGAGGCCTCCAGTGCCAGCCTAGCATGCAGAACCTGCAGCCCCATCCGCACCCCCTCGATATCTCCACTAAAAAGCTGTTTACCGGTTCATTTCCTCGGAAGACAACTATCTGATTCTCAAGAGGTTTTAAAGACTTCACTCTCTTGAATTTGACCCTGTTCATGATGCTTGGTAGGAAGAATCCATTATCAGCTAATTCTTCTAGGGAATCTCCAGCCAACAAGCTCTCCACGAGCGCAGGGACGAGTACCTCCCCGTCTCCCACACCAATAGCCTCGGCTAAGGAGCTTATCGGCAAGGGGTTCGCTGAAACGGCCGGCCCTCCAACTACGATAGGCTTGCTGACGCCTTCTAACATCCTGTACAAGATCGGATACTGGCCCTCGAAGTGGATCGTGGCTACGATCAAATCGAACTCGTCGAATGGCCTTCCACTTTCCACGGATCCCCTGAGATCAGTTACAAACCTCTCGGCCATTACCCCATCGAAGGAATTTAAGAGGAAGTAGAGTATCTGATGTCCTAGAGAGTTCACGGCAGCTAGGTAGGGCGCAGGATAGACTAACGCAACTCTCAGCTGATAATCCCTCGGATCCCTATCGTAGAACCCACCCTCTTCCCTTAGCAAATGGGACCTCCCCTAGTGGGCCGGGGGGGACTCGAACCCCCGACCTCCGCCTCGTAAGGGCGGCGTCATAGCCGCTAGACCACCGGCCCTGTGAGAGTGGCGCCGGGGGAGGGATTTGAACCCTCGCGGCCCGATGGGCCACTGGCTATCTGCAGAGGGCTTTAGCAGGCCAGCCCCCTACCAGGCTAGGGCACCCCGGCCCTCCACCGCACCTATGGCGAGGCGGATTTTTAAACTTCACTTAAGTGAGAGGAGATCCTCGACCCTTGCCGGAGAGAAGGCGGAGAACACGGCTCCAGGTAAGTGGGGGCCCAGTCTCGGAATCAATCCCTTCGCTTGGGTCCCGGGCTTGCATACGAGAGCATGAGATAGGAAGGCGGTCCTCACAATACTGACATCTCTCTTATGACCTGTTCTTATGAGGGCCCTTTTGATTTGCTTCGGAGTTGCTTTAACGATGAATAAGACATCCCGACCCCTGTTCACCCATCCCCTTATCATCGCAGCTTGCTTGGGAGATAGGGACACATATACACCGTCCTCTTCCTTTCGAAGGACCTTTAGCTCTAGAGCCAGACCATCCACGAACCCATACGCCCTAGCTATTTTCCTAGCCGGTAGCTTCCTACCCCTGACCAATTGATTCCTCATCTCGAAGAGCGGATAGAGGGCATCCTTCTCCTCCCTGAATGCCTTGAAATAAACCCCGAAACCTACCTTACCGACATCCGTGAGGAAGCCCTTGAAAGTATCCCCGACCTTCACCTCCCGTATGCTAGGTAGCTTACCGTACGTCTTAATTATCAGGTTCTCCGCGATCCCCTCATCTGGACCTGATAATGAAACTCTCACCCATCCCCCCTCTGTGTCTAGGTCCAACTCTGGTATCTCTAAACCCCTCATGTAGCTCAGCATTTCCCAGCCTAGTTCCTCGAGGATGTCCTCCCTTGGGAGATCCTCAGGTATCCTCTCCTGAATCAGCAAGGCGCGCGTCAACTTGCCTCTCCTTCCAGTGTCTCAAGTGCTCTATTAAGAACCTCCAGCATTCTCTCTATTTCTTCCAGAATCTTCTCTCTGTCCACCGGCTCTAACATGGCGCCGCATACCGGACAGACGAGGCCAGACTCATCCATCCGAGATATCACCTCATCGAAGCTCAACCTTATGTGAGTGGGATCGGCGGCGCACACGTAATACTCACCAGATGATTCCTCCTCCTTTCTCTTAATGAGCATCTCTTTAACCTCTCTAAACCTCCTTAGGAGAAATGACTTGGCCAGATCACTGTTTATCCTCCAGTACGTCAACCTGTTCCCTGCCTCGTCCTCCTTTGTACCCAGTTGCACGACCAAGTTGGAGTCTTGCATCCTATAAAGCAGCTGCCGCAGCTCTGTCGGTGGCAGTTTCAATTTTTCCTGCATCTCACCTTCCTCTAGAACACCGTCTTTGGCAAAATTGACCATCTTCCTAGCGAGACTGAGGTCCCTAGCGACGACGGCGAGCGCTAGAACGATCAAGTCCTCTTCGCTCATATTCTTCGGTCTCCCTCATCTAGTAAAGTTTATTACCGGCCCTACCGATCTAACCAATGGCCCCGGTAGCTCAGCCCGGTCAGAGCGGCCGCCTCGTAAGCGGCAGGTCGCGGGTTCGAATCCCGCCCGGGGCTCTCATTCAGAATGCGCTTGAACTCTCAAATAAGTTTTACTAAATCTTATGGGGTCTCGGGGAGAATGGGGCCGCCGGGATTTGAACCCGGGACCTCCGGCTCCCGAGGCCGGCATCCTACCAAGCTAGACCACGGCCCCAGTTCCAAGTAATCCGTTCGATAAAAAAGCTTTTCTCAGGAACCACTTAACTCCTTTAAGACCTCAGAGAGTGCTTTCTTGAGCTCTATATACGTGTTCCTCAGAGCATCGCTGACGACTTTCGTGTTGCCTATTACCGGCATGAAGTTCGTGTCCCCGTTCCAGCGCGGAACTATGTGTATGTGCACGTGCCCCTCGAAACCAGCCCCAGCAGCTTTTCCTATGTTCGCGCCCACATTGAAGCCCTCAGGGTTCATTGCCCTCCTCAAAGTGAGCATTGATAGGCGAATGAGCCTCCACATGTCAGTCGCTTCTTCCTCCGTCAGATCCTCTATACTCGCCACATGTCTGTAAGGCGCTACCATCAGATGTCCTGGATTGTAGGGGTACTTGTTCAATATTATGAAGCAGTGATCAGACCGGTGGAGTATGAGGTTCTCCTCGTCCCTACCCTCAGCGGGTAAAGTGCAGAATATGCACTCCTTTCCCGCTTCAGTAGCCAGCAGCTTGATGTAAGGCATTCTCCATACTGCCCAGAGTCTCCTAAGGCTCAAGTAGCTCCCTCCGTGAGCCTCAAGATAGCCTCTGCTAGATCACCACCGGCTTCTATAAGTGCCTTTCTGGCGGTCTCCCTGTCCACTCCTGCCTGGGAGGCGACCAACGATATGTCCTCCTCAGTGGGCTCGTAAATCTCCTCACCCTTCTCCTCGACCTCGGAGACGACCTCCACCCTTCCCATCACTTGGTAAATTTCTTCTCCTCCCACTTTGGTCACAGAAACTTGTGGGTTAGATATACGCAGAACCCTTCCGTCCCTGAGCTTTATCAGGACCTCATCCGCATCCAGCGTCTGGACCTTCACTCCCATGCTCCTCAGCATCTTTTCTAAGTCCTTGGGCCTGAACTTTCTCATCATATGGGCCTTAAGTTCGAGTAAAAGTAAAGTTTACCTTGGGCGGGAGGGGCATGGGAGCGAGGGACCTTGTCGGAGGAAGTATATGTCTGTGAGATATGTGGCGGCACCTTCGTCGGTAAGCCCGTAATAGTTGACTTGGACGGTTATAAGGCGATGGTTTGCCCGAGTTGCGCTAGGAAGCTCCTGAGGAAGAGGGAGAAGAGGGAAGTGAAGGTCACCATCAGGGAGACCAAGGCGGAGGCACCATTGAGGAGAGAACCCCCTAGGAAACCCCCTAAAGGGGTCCCCACTCCTAAGAGGAGAACGAAGGTGGAGGAAATAGAGTACATTGAGGGGTACGGAGGTAAGATAAGGGAAGCCAGAGAGTCTCTGGGCCTCACAATAGAGCAGGTGGCCGCTGCCTTGAACATAAAGGCCTCTCTCCTCCGCAATATAGAGGCGGAGAAGGTCATTCCACCTTATGAAGTGGCTCGATCCATAGAGAAACTGCTGGAGATCACCATAATACAGAGGAACCCTGAAAGAAGCGCATCCGCTCTACCAGAGACAGCTCCCCCCGCATCGGTAAAGTCAATTACCTTGGGTGAGATAGTAGAAGTGAAGAAGAAGAGGAGGAAGAAGTAATGCCCACTAACATCCCCCCCGAGGCTCAGGCCAAGTGGGAGGAATATTCAAAGGCTAAAACACCGGAGGAGAAACTCCAGAAGCTAAAGGAGTTCTATGCCCTGATACCTAAGCACAAGGGAACGGAGAAGATGGAGAAGTTCATCAAGAGAAGGATGGCTGAGCTGAGGGAGGAAATCGAGAGGAGAAGAACCAGTAAGAAGTCCAAGGGACCATCTCTAATGGTTGAGAAGAGAGGAGCCGCCCAGATGGTTCTCATAGGCTTCACCAATTCGGGACGCAGTACCATACTGTCGACCCTGACCAACGCTAGAGTGGAGATATCCCCCAACCCCTTCACCACCATAAGGCCCGTGGAGGGAATGATGGAGTTTAAGGGAGCCCAGATACAGATAGTAGAGGCTCCTCCAGTGATACCCCAAGCTCAAGGAGGTCTCACCAATCTCTCGGTCGCCCTAGCTGGGAACGCGGATATTCTGGGCATAGTCGTCAGCTCCACAGACGATCCAATCAATCAATTGAACGAGCTTGTCTCCTTCTTGGAGTCGAGAGGGATAGTACTGGAGAGGCCCAGCGGTAGAGTGAGGATAAGGAGGAGCAGAGCAGCTCCCACAATCATAATCGTGAATAAAGGTAAGATCTTGGACGGCAACGAGAGAGATGTCAAGGAGATCTTGAAGTCGTATGGCATCGAACGTGCTTGGGTCGAGATCGAGGGCAGGGTGACCCTCGAGGATGTGGAAGAGGCCGTTTTTGGCGAGAAGAAATACAAACCCTTCATAATTTTCATCACTAAGATGGATTTGAGCGGGGATGATTCTCTGCTGCGCGAAGTAAAAAACGGATACGGGGGGAGAGCCTTGGCAGTGATCCCATTTCCAACAAAGCTGCCCAGCAAGGACGAGCTGGGTGAAATGATTCTAAAGGAACTTGGGCTCATAAGGGTGTTTACAAAGGCCCGGAATGAGAGGGAACCCTCTGAGAAGGCAGTTATCCTAGAAAGGGGATCTACAGTCTTGGATCTGGCTAAATTCATCCACCAATCCTTCAAGGAGAGGTTCAGATACGCGAAGGTATGGTCAGACAGACTTCCCTACTCCCCGATGAAGGTCGGAGCGGACTTCATCTTAGAGGACTGTGATGTAGTGGAGATAGTGGTCAGGTGATTCCATGGGAAGCGAGCACGAAAAGAGGGTGGTCGCTAAGAAAGCATTGGAGCTCCTGAAAATGGAGAAAGTGGAGCTGCTCGGACTCGGATCAGGTACGACAATGGCGGTGTTTGTGGAGGAGCTTGCGAAGAGCGATTTAGGGGCTAAGATAAAGGTAATACCATCCTCCAAACAGATAGAGACTGAGGCTAGAAGACACGGGCTGAAACTAGTGGACCCCGGGTATGGAAAGCCGGACCTCACCATAGATGGTGCCGATGAGATAGATGGTGAACTTAATCTACTGAAAGGCGGAGGAGGGGCTCTTGTCAGGGAGAAGATCTTGGCCGCGAGTAGTGGCTACTACCTGATAATAGCAGACCAATCTAAGGTGGTGAACAGGCTGTGCACCAAAAGGCCTCTGCCAGTAGAGATCCTCCCTTACGGATACCTGTGGACGAAGGAACTGATTGAAAATGCCCTTAATTCGGAAGCCTCTATACGCTCTACCGAGGACAGGATCTTCATTTCGGATAACGGTAACTACATTCTGGATGTGCATTGCCAGCCTATAGAAGAACCGGAAACGGTCGAGAAGATTCTGAAGTTATATCCTGGGGTTGTAGAGGTTGGTATATTTGTAGGACTTGCTGATGAGGTCTTAGTGGCCTTCGGAGACGAGGTTAGAAGGTTCACCCCGTGAGGCACCCTTTTTATTTCCGTCTAGGTGACGGTTAGTGGGCGGTGGGGTAGGGCCGGGGGAGTAGCCGTCCCCTGAACCGGAAGGCTAATGCCGGGGCCAGTAACCCCCGGGGGCGGTAGTGGGTAGGGAGCACCCCTCCCTCCCCCGGACCGATGATCCTTGGCGCTGGCGGGCCGCCGGTGGGGCATCCCCGTCCGGAGGGGCGGGGTGAGCCCCTTTACCACCGAACTGGGTCAGGCCCGGAAGGGAGCAGCCCTAAGGTGGACGGCTGGCGCTGCCAGTATGCTGGGGTGAGTGTCCGAGGGAGAATGAGGGGGCTCCCGAACCCGCTATCCACCTCGGGGGAGCCCACCGCCCAAAATAAAATATGAGATCAGATGAGCTGGACCTCAGTTCCATCCTCCTTGATCTCGTAGATGTGGATTATGTTAACGGGGCAGGCCTGAGCTGCTTCCATGTTGCAGCCGAGGTCGTCGAGCTCGGTCTTTATGGGAGTAGCTAGCCCATCGTCCTCGATAATCCAGTTGTCTGGGCAGAGAGAGGCACAAACTCCATCGGCTATACAGGACTCCCTATCATGAACTATCTTGTACTTAGCCATACCTAACACCCCCTAAGGGCGTGATTAGTGGGGGGAGATCCTATTTAACCTTTTTATGACAACATGGGGAGCTGAACTACCATACTACGTGGATAATCAGGCTAAAAATAGGATTTAAATTCGTTAACAGGACCTACTCTCCAAGAATTTCTCGAATCTTTCTTTAAAATCATTTACGCATTCCTCGAGGAAGGACATCAGCATCGAAATGCGAAGAATGGTCTCATCACCAACGCCGTGTTCCACCCAACAAGCCTCTTCTCTGGCCCTTTTCTCCTCCATGCTGAGTATCTCCCTTAAAAACCTGTAAAACACCTCCTCTCTATTGAGGGTGGAGGAGGCAATCCTCTCACCCTCTGGGGTGAGGTCTATGTAACCGTACTTCTCATAGCTGATCAGGCCCAGACCCGAAAGCCTCTTTGCAGCGTCCGTAACGCTTGATAATCTAACACCCATCTCTTCAGCTAGTTCCTTCACTCTTACTACCTTCTTACCCCTCTTCTTGAGTCTATAGATGGCTGTTAGGTACTCTTGGAGCCCGGGAGTTATCCCTTCCTCCTTCCGATGGGTCATTTCCAACCGAGGTAAGGATTGGTGCAAGAATATTAAGATGGTCTCACCATACCAAACCGTATGCCCTCCTCAGTCCCTGATGATCACAAGGCGAAGGCACCCAAATCCGTGTCCTTCTCGCTATACATAGTGAGCACCTCCAGATCTTCCGGTAAGGGTAAGGAAGACCTAACGGGTAAGCTTGCTGAGGATCTAATCGTTAATGCGGGTCACAGATTGGTCAGGAAGGAGATAATACCCGACGAACCTGATTCAATCAGAGAAGCGCTTATCAAAGCGACTCGCGATTCTGATGTTGTAATCTTCAGTGGGGGGACAGGTTTACATCCAACCGATGTGACTCCTGATACTATAGAACCCCTATTTGATAGGAAGATTTCTGGGTTCGGGGAACTGTTCAGATGGCTTAGCTACAAGCAGGTGGGCAGTGCAGCTATGGCTAGCAGGGCGTCCGCCGGAGTGTTCAACGATTCACTGGTCTTCCTTCTGCCCGGATCGCCAGATGGTGTGAAGCTCGCACTCACCGAACTAATAATACCCGAAGCAGCCCATCTAGTGTACTTGATCAAGGGTGGCCACTAGCTCCAGAGCACCTCTCCCATATCATCATCGGCGCGTATTCCCTCCAGCGAGTTGATCTCCTCCCTGAGCTTTGGATCCTTAAGCAGGTTTAGGAACCGTTTTACTGGCCGACTCTCTAATGAACTACTCTTTATCAGGAAATCGTAGTTTTCCTCAGCTAATTTAATGAAATCCAACCCATAGAGAGACGCGGCTGTCCTTATACCTATACCTACGTCGGCAATCCGGTGATACACGGCTGCAGCGACGGCGCTGTGGGACTTAGCCTCGCTCCAATATCCCTTTATCCTTCTCCTCACCTCATTGAAGTCCAAGCCCATAGACTCCGCTTCCTTCCTCAGAAGAGCATCCAA
>JACXSR010000168.1:0-23906 GCA_035319845.1 Thermoproteota archaeon | reverse complement strand
GTAAAGGCAGCACCAGCAGAGCGATCAGGATGGCTATTAAGTATCTCATCCCGCCATCTCTCCACTTTGACTTAAAGAGTTTTACGCGTCGTTCGGCTACATCCCCTTGATGCTCAGCTCGATGAGCTTCTTTATCTCGTTAGCGTACTCAAATGGAATATCCCTCACTACAGGTTCGAAGAACCCCAACACGATCATCGTAATGGCTTCCTCTTCACTGAGCCCCCTGCTCATTAGGTAGAAGAGCTTGTCCTCGGCTACCTTCCCCACATAAGCTTCATGCCCAAGCTCTGAGTCTATCTCATCGCTCCTCAGGGCAGGTATGGTTTCGCTTGATGCATCTGGGGAAAGGAGTAGCGAGTCGCATTGAACGAATCCACTAGAGCCCTTGGCGCCTTGAACTATCTCGACCTTCCCGTAGAAGTTGGTAGAGCCCCTATCCTTGGCGACGCTCTTACTGATCACCTGGCTCTTGGTGTTCGGGGCTAGGTGCCTTATCACTACCCCGGCGTCATGCCTCTCCTCTCCCTTGACGAAAGATAGACCTACGTTCCTAGCGGACGATCCCTCTCCTCTCAGGTGGATGACCGGCCTGACGGCAGTATGCTTGCTTCCCATCAGGGATTCCACCCATTCTATCCGCGCGCGGGTCATCGCAACTCCCCTCTTGGTAGGGAGGTTGATCACATGATTCGCCCAGTTCTGCATGGTCGTTATTCGAACCTCTGCGCCGGGGTAAGCCCATACCTCGGTCACCCCGTAATGCAATGCTTCCTTGATGTAAGATGGGGCGGAGCACCCCTCGATATAGTGGACCTTGGATCCCTCCTCAGCCACGACTATGGTGTGATCGGCCTGAGCGACAGGGAGCGACCTCATCACAAAGAGGGCGCTTATGGGGAAGGGGACCTCAACTCCCTCAGGCACGTATATGAAGGTACCACCGGCCCATAGGGCGTAGTGGAGGGCCAGCACCTTGTTCTCCTCGGGCCCGGCTAATCGGGCGAAGTAGCTCCTCACTAAGTCCTCATGCTCCCTTATGGCCCTGTCTATCGGCATGGCTATGACTCCAAGGGACTTGAGCTGATCGGAGAAGGTCTGATAGACGATGGATGAATCTACTTGGACCTGCATCCCTGCGAGCATCTCCATCTCCTCCTCTGGTATGCCCAAGGCTTCCAGCGTCTCTCTGATCTCCTGCGGTAGTTCCTCCAGTTTTTCGGCCTTCTCCGCCGGTGAGAAGTACTCTAGGGACCCGAAATCAACTTTTACGTGTCGAGCATGTTCTGGCATGTCGAGCCTGAAGAAGAGCCTCGCAGACCGCTCCCTCATCTCTCTCAACCAATCGGGCTCCCCCAACTCCTTGGATATCTGCCTGGCTTTACTTACTAGGAATTCCTCCGTCAGGCTCACCTTATCACCACCTCAAAGCCGCTCTCTTGAATCTTCTCGAAGAGCTCGCCCCCTCCGCTCGCTACGATTCTACCGTCGTACATCACATGGACCTTGTCGACCCTCAAATGCCTGTACAATCCTCCAGTGTGCGTTATGAGTAGGAGGGTGATGCCCTCCTGCAGAGCTCTACCGAGAAGCCTGCCTATAACGTTAAGAGAGTCCACATCGACACCAGAATCGGGCTCGTCCAGTATGGCGAGCTTAGGTCTCAGGGCGAACATCTGCAGGATCTCAAATTTTTTCTTCTCCCCTCCGGAGAAGCCCACGTTAATCTCCCTGTTAAGGAATCCCTCGTTGAATCCCAAGGCCTCAACGTAGGGGCCGAGCTTCTCCATCACGAATTCCTCTACATGCTCCCTGAGAGGCGTCAGAGGTTTCTCTCCAGTCCTCTTTTCAATGAGTTTCGCGAGGTAATCGGCCATGTTCAGGCCCTCTATCTCCACCGGATTCTGAAACGCTAGGAAGAGCCCCCTCCTAGCCCTCTCGTCTGGAGGGAGCGATGTGATGTCCTCTCCCTCGAAGAATATCCGGCCACCCGTCACCTCGTAAGCGGGATGGCCGGCCACCGCCAAGGCGAGGGTAGATTTTCCGGATCCATTTGGGCCTATGATCAAATGAACCTGCCCCCTTTGGACCTCCAGATCAGCTCCTTTGAGTATCTCCCTGTCCTCCACGCGAACCCTGAGTCCCTCAAGTCTCAGCATTCGGGAACACCTTCCCGTCTAATCGAGGGCGACCTATTTTACCTTCACCTGTAGAACTATCGTTATTAGTCCAACATTATAAAGTTACGCGGACGATGGGCGCGATGAGGTCCCTCCCCCTCCTCCTGCTACTCCTGATGCTCGCCATCCCACCATCACTCTACAGTGATGCACTGCCCCTGATTGAGGTATGGGTCGAAGACGCTGCAGCCAAGCAAGTCGCGCTATCCGACGAACTGATGGCTTATCTAAGCGAGAACGGGACCCTCACAATTTTGAGTGATCAAGGGAAATATAAGATGGAGTCTTCTGGGGGAAGGCTCGTAGCGGGGAGGGATGTGTTCCTCCAGAGGGAAGGCACACTCTATTTGGTCACCGAAGCAGGCCTGAGGAGGATCATGGACTGTAACGGGTGCTCATTCTTTCCCTACTCAGAGGATAAAATCGCTATAGTGGATTCTAGAGGCCTACTACTCATCTTAAATGGGGAGAAGAGGAGACTACAGGTGAAAGGGATTGTCAGATGGTCTGACGACGGTCAGAGGCTTTCGATAATAGCGGGCGATGAGCTCCTAGTGGTGAACACCTCCGGATTCATCTTATGGAGGAAGGATCTCAACACACAGCTGTTCGACGTCGAACCGGATGATCTAACCTATGTGTGCATGAAAGGATGCGAGATATACGCAATAAACGACAAATCATTCGTTACGTGGACTAGTAGGTTGTGCAAGTGCTGCATTCCCGGGAAACTCGATAGAACCGAGAGTTACCTCCTCGTATTAGTTCAGGGTAGGGAGCTGGTGGTATTGAATGCTAGTGATGGCAGGAAGATGCAGTCCATGAGACTGGGGGGATACGAAATCGATGCGATACTGGGAATCGTTGCCGTCAGGGACGGTGAGGGGAGGATACACATGATATTGGATGCCGACAGGCTCCATATCAGAGGTGAGAGCGGAGGGATACTGGTCAGCTGGGATGTGCCCGGCTGGTTCAGGCTGGGGAATCTCACGATGGAACATCCTTGGGGTAAGGCGACCATCTCAGTGGGCGAGAATCGCTTCGTGCCGATCCCAAAGGATGGTGAGATCAACGTGACCTTCAGGGGGATCTCAGGGGAGTTCTCCTCCAATGTGATAGTTGGACCACTGAATGTGACCGTTACTCCCTTTGGAGATGTGAACATCTCCGGGGATGGGTCCTTTGAGGTGGAAGTCGATGGCAAAAGGTACGTACCTCCAGCCCGAGTGGATACTGGATGGCTCCCAATCTACTCCGTGAGAGTGTACAATCACGGCGTGAAAGTAGCCGAGCTCGACTCGGTTAATGCTAAATTCCTGTTGCTGGCTTTCGCGTTTGCATCCGCGATAGTGGTCCTCCGAGGATTGCGCGCGAGATCCTCGGGTGGCGAGAAGGTCCTCGATTAATCTATATTTTGCCTCTCCTCCAAGGCTTATGGAACTCGGATTGGCCGGTAAGTTGGCCGTTGTGACGGGCGGGAGCTCCGGTTTAGGGAAAGCAGCCGCAGCCTCCCTACTCAGGGAGGGCGCTAGGGTCCTGATAGCGTCGAGGACGGAGGAAAAATTGCAGAGGGCGGTGAGCGATCTGTCGCATTTGGGAGAGGTGGAGGCTCTGAGGGCCGATCTGACTGAAGCTAGGGACGTGGAGATCCTCTTCGGGAGATCCGAGGAGATGGGCGGGGCTGACATACTTGTGATCAGTTATGGGGGCCCTAGGATAGCCAGATTTCCCGATCTCGATGATGATGACTGGTATCAGGCGTATGAGCTCTTGGTAATGAGTGTGGTGAGGCTCGCCAGACTGTTCGGTTACAGAATGAAGGAAAGGGGATGGGGCAGGATCGTGCTGGTCACCTCAGTTGCTATCAAGGAGGTGAACATGAACATACCCCTATCTACCAGCGTGAGGCTCTCCCTAGCGGGCCTCGTGAAGGTCCTATCGAGAGAACTGGCCCCTGAGGTTAACGTTAACGCGGTGATGCCCGGGCACTTCATGACGGAGAGGCAGCGCGATCTCCTCAAATCTAGAGCAGCTGAGCGAGGGATTTCCCTCGAGGAAATGGAACACGAGGCGGCTAGGGAGATACCCCTGACCAGATTCGGCAGGCCGGAGGAACTGGGTGATGTGATCGCCTTCCTAGCGAGCGATAGGGCGAGCTACATGACGGGCTCCCTGATACCCGTTGATGGGGGCCTGCTGTCCTGCACCCTGTGAGGTGATGTGGAGTGACGGAGTGGATGTCCCTCTTGGAGAGACTGTCGAATGCAGCCGGTCCTCCCGGCTTTGAGGATGAAGTTCGAGACATTCTAGTAGCCGAGCTCAAGGGGAGCGTTGACCAGCTATTTACAGATCCCTTCGGCAACCTTTACGCAGTAAAGAGGGGTAAGAGTGAGAGGAAACTGATGATAGCCGCCCACATGGATGAGGTAGCGCTCATGGTCAGGTATCTGGAGCACAACGGGTTTCTCAGGGTCACCAACTTGGGGGGACTCAATCCAGCGCAACTCCTATCTCAGAGAGTTCTCGTCCACGGGAGGAAGAGGTTAAGAGGTGTTATAGGCACGCTGCCGGTGCACATGGGAAAGGAGGAGCCACCTAAGATGGAGGACCTCTACGTGGATGTGGGGGCCGCCAGCAGGGAACAACTGGAGGGGCTCGGGATAAGACCCGGAACCCTCATGACGTTCGACGTCCCCTTCATCCACCAAGCGGACACGGGGGTCGTGATAGGCAAGGCATTGGACGATAGACTGGGATGTCTAGTCCTCGCAGAATCCCTCAAGGGGATGGATGACCCTGACATGACCGTCTACGGGGTATTCACCTCCCAAGAGGAGAGAGGGATGAGGGGCGCTACGGTCGCGGTGAATAGGATTCAGCCTGATCTGGCATTCGTGCTTGAGGGAACCATAGCATCGGATGTGCCCGGAGTTCCGGCCCACAAATATGTCACCGAGCTGGGCAAGGGACCCGCCCTGAGGGTGATGGACAGAACGGTCATCGTCCAAAGGTGGCTCCTTGAGGAGATGATGTCCAGGGCCGAGAACCTCGGCATACCCTATCAGCTGCAGCTCTCCCCCACGAGCGGGACAGACGCAGCTGCAATAAGTGTGGGTGGAAAGGGGACGCCGGTGGGGGTATTGTCGGTTCCCGCTAGGTATATCCACACACCATCGAGTCTCGCCCGGGTTAAAGATATAGAAAACGCGATAAAGCTGATGACCGACTTGGCCAGATCGCCACCAGAGCCTAAATACTGAGGACAATCCTTTCCAAGAACTCCATCCCCCTCCTCTTCATTTCAATGAGGAAGGGCTCTGGATCGATGATCTCCTCTGGATAATGTACACCGGGAACGCTTACGATACCTAGCCCGAGCCATTGAGCCGCAAGAGAGGCGGGACTTCCAACCAGCAGGGCTTGGGCGCTAACATTCCATCTCTCACTCCACCTTATTCGGGCCTCCACAACTACTTCCACCTCAATACCGCCCTTCCACCCAGTAGCTGTGACGCGCATGACATCGTAATCTCTGGGTCTAACTTCCTTGTCCTCGAATGTCCCGTAGACGAGGGACCTAATTAGATCCCGAGGGACGATCTCGACACCATCTACCTCTTTAGGCTCCGTGGAGGTGAGTCCTAGGTCGTGCAGCAGTTTGTACTTCACGAGCAACTCTCTGGGGAACGACAGCTTGTAATCGACGAACCTGAGACCCTTTCCCTTGAAGGTCTCTCCAAGCGAGTAGACCTCGGGATGCTCCACGTAGTAGACCTCCTGCCTACCTACTGGCTCCGGGAAGGAGATCTCCTCCCTTCCCGAGAATGGTTCCACAAGCCTCAACCTCCCCCGTTCCCAGACCTCTACAGGCTGTTCCAGCTCATCGAAGATAGTGTCTAAGGAATAAGGGACCGGTAAGGGAATGCCGAGGGATTCGTAATCGTTCAGGTCCGCCCAACCCTCCCTGAGCAGCAACCTGTCGATACCGTCAAGCTCCATAGCCGCTTTGGCAGCCAAGATGTTGATGAGTCCCGGGCTACCCCCCATCTCAATTATTGCCCTCAGTCCCCTATCCTTGAATTCCTCATCCAAGGACTTCTGCCACAGCAAGGTCTCTACATCGTCACCCAGATCGACATAGTCGACTCCGGTGAAGAGGGCTGCCTTCATTACCGGTGGGATCGTGTTGTAAAGGGCGGCATTCAATACTACATCGGCATCGAACTTTTCTAGGACCCTTACAACACGCTCCTGTTTTCTCGCATCCACCACCTCGAGTGATATATCCTTGGAGCCTGTGAGGCTCTCGAGCTCCCTCGCGAGCCTGTTCACCTTGCTCTCGTCTATATCCGCTACAAGCAAGGCCTCGACCTGAGGACTGATCTCGTCGTCAGCTAGATCTAGCGAAGCTGCTCTACCCATTAGGCCACTGCCTACTACTGCAACTCTCATTTGTGGACACCCAGTCCTCGTTCCGTAAGAGAGGTTAAAAGGGAAATCCCGAATGATAAGAGTTCGATATTTTCTCTACAAAGAGTTGAAGTAATCAGTTGAGTACCTGAATGCCCATCATAAGTAAAATCTTGTTGAGAAAAATGTCCTAATAGAAGCTATAACAACGCGTATTCAACGATAGGCAGCATAAATTATTAGGTTTTTATTGATCCTGTTCCCACACATTGGATGCCCCATGAGGACATCTCCCAAAAATCTGATTAGCATCGTACTAGTCGTCCTTATTCTAGTTGTTGGAGCTTCCTCCTTAACGGGCTTAGTTCCGGCCCTCGGAGGAGGATCCAAGATCGATGTGAAGATACACTACAGGAAGCAGATAATATCCGCAGCGTACAAGGTGTACGGGAGACCTGAACTGAAATTTTGGGTTGCCAAGACCGTCATCAAGAATGTAGGATCTACTCCCATCACGAATTTGGAGGTGAGCTACTACATAGATGGGTACACTTCATGGTCTACACCAACGAAGTATGACGAGATACCACCAGGAGGGGCCGTCGTTGACCTTTATTATCCGAAACTCCCTAAGAAGGTGGCAGAGCAGATGACTCCAGTTCCAACAACCCTCTTCATAAAGATATCCTACGATAAGGTTGGGGGAAGGGAGGAGATAGTAGAAAAGAGGAGCATCGACATTCTCGGACTCCACGACATGGTATACTCAGGCCTACCTCCCGAGGAGAGCTTACCCACCTTCGAAGATAGGTTCAGTAATGCCCCCCTCCTAGCTGCATGGGTCACACCCACAGATCCGGTGGTTAGAGAGTTCTCAGACTTAGGTAACAAACTAGCTGGTGGAGCCGGCGCCTCCCTTTCCGATCAGGAAGCATTGAAGTCCATGGAAGGAATATGGAATGCCTTACTAAAGATAGGAATGTCCTACAAGACGGAACCCAGCAGTTACTGGACTGGTAAGTTCGCACAGCACGTCAAGTTCCCGAGGGACACGATTCTCGACAGGGAGGGTACTTGCATAGATCTGGCCCTCATGTACGCTAGCTTGGTCAGCGCTCAGGGCCTCGAGAATGTTTACATAATGTTAGTGCCCGGCCACGCCTTTCCTATAGTTAGACTACCGCAGAGCGGTAAGATGATTCCTATAGAGACTACCACACTCAACGGGGGAGCATCCTTCAAGCAGGCAATACAGACCGCCGTTCAGAACTGGGAGCAGAAGTACAGCAATGGACCTCATTTATTAGTAGATGTGAGGACTTGGCAAGCCTCTGGAGTGACCCCACCTGAACTACCTCCTCTGCCGCCGGATATCTTGGAGAGGAAGGGCATCAAGCAGATCTTGATGAAGTATATCAATGCCGTCGGGGGAGAACTGAGGACCTTCTCCACGAACTACTTCTCCATCAAGTATCCCGGATCATGGCAGGGCGAGAGCGGGCAGGATGACGAGGGCAACTACCAGCTCTGGACTTCCCCGGATGATGGGATGGAGTTGTATGTCTCTTGGACCCCGTTCCAGGGTTCCGTTACAGAATACATGGCGTATATAGAGTCCCTCTATGAGGGTGTGCAGAGAATGGGGGCTCAGCAGGGTCAGGTGGGTAACTGCGTCTATGTGATGGCCTCATACTCTTGGGAATACGAGGGCGTGCCCTGGGCCAGCAACGACCTGTACATGGCATGCAAGGGGGTCGGCGTGCATCTCTCATTCATGGCCCAGAGGAGCTACTGGGAGGATGGAACCGCTGGAACCGCATGGGAGAGGATAATCAGCTCATTTTACCCGACAATCGCTTTGGGAGGGTGATCCCATGGACCTTAACCACGTTGCCAGAGGAATTATCGTTCTTCTCTTGATGACAATGTTCGTTTCCTCTATTCCCGTGAGCTCGCAGCCTATCCTAGGAGAACCCAAGGGTATTGAGCTTCCCATAAAGCTGGAAATCGACGATGTAATCAATATGACAGTGGAGACCAACGGCGTAGTACATGTGAAAGAGGAGGTAAGAGCTACGGCTACGGGCTTCCTCCTGCTGAAGAAACAATATCCTATGGAATTCCTCTTCAAGAGATTCATTGAGGTAGATAAGTCAAGGGCGGAGCTCGAGAACCTAACGGTGAAGTTTGATGAGGTTGGTAGGAGGATATTAGCCAGTTACGATGCTTACGGGATGACCGCTAAGAGGTTAGGGAAATGGGAGCTGACCTTGGAGGGGAACGCTAAACTGACAGCCAGATCGGGTAACACACTGGTCTTCACCTACTCTTATCCTCTACCACTCGGAGGCAAGAAGACTACGGTGGTCACGATAAACCTGCCGAAGGAAGCCAGTGATGTATCAGTGACCAGGGACGAGGCTGGCTTCACCAAGATAGCCTATAACCTGCCTTCCTCCGCATCCATCGGGGGAAACGTTCTTACTTATGGATTGATAGGAATTCTGGTACTCCTTCTCGTTCTCAACTTGGTGCTGAAGGATGGGCTGCTAGGTCTCCCTAAGATGCTAAAGAGAGGGAAGAGCGGGGAACCCTCATCCTGAATCCACTTTTTCCACCTTTATCTCATCCAATTCCACGATGCCGTCCCCATCATCGGTCCACTTCAGGAGGGTCAATTCTGAGCTAACCCCCTCGCTCATAAGCCAAAGCAGTCCCGCTCTGGTTCCGTATCTAGTGACGCCCGCAACCCTGTAGAAGGTGAAGTTGCCGCATTTGGTTCTCTCTATCAGCGAGTAATCCGTCTCGCCGAAACTGGAAATGTAGGTCCGGTTTCCGACCCTGATACCCACGAATACACCGTTACGATTCACGAATTCTATGTCCCCGCGACTAAACCAACCCGGGTCCACGGCCGGACCGCCCAACCTTATGACGGTCCCTGAGGAGGTGAAGGACGCCCCGATCCTCAAGATCACATCGGAGTTCATAGATCTATCTACTCCAGAAGCCGTTATATACGCTCTTTTAGGCTTGGAGAAACCACCTTCATCCCCGACGAAGACGAGCATGAAGGTTCTGGGGGCATCGGCGGCCTCAAGCACAGGATTCACAGCAAGTGAATCGAAGTAGAGGGCCCATCCCTTGGGGACCACCACATCCCCCCTCACGTTCCCAACATTCACCATGGAGAGGACCTCACATCCCTCGCCGAACCTCTCCACAAGGATACCCCTAGGAATCCCCGCTGGTCCACGAAGGAGGGTTGGCAGCGAACTTAAGTCGATCCTCTTGCCCACCTCCAATATCTTGGCTTCCCTACCCCTCTCATCTAGGGCGCCAAGCTCACCTATGACCAATAGCTCTCCCCCATACGAGGACAGTATGCTTCTAGCCTCGCGACTGAGGACCCTAATCTCCGGGGCGATGAGCACATCGTATTGGGACAGCTCCGACCGCGACGCCCTTTCGACGGGGATCACGTCGAATGCGATGTGCCCCTCAGCTAAGATCCTGACGACTTCCCTGAAGGTCTTCATGTGGATCGTGCCTTCGACATTGTAGGGGTCTGGCACGTATGTGTCAACGAAATCCCTAGTGAAGGAGGAGAACAGGACCCCAACCTTGCTCTTCCTACCCCTCATCACTCCCGAGAGCATCTTCACCAACCAGAAGGCCCGCTCCCTGAAGTCGGCGCCGACGCTCCCAGTCATCAGTCCGTTCGAATTAGTCTCAAAGAAGCCGTTCGCTAGAGGTAACAAAAGGCCAAGCTGCTTGGCGGAGTCCGAAGCATCCTTCCCGTAGGTCAGTGGGATGATGACGCCATCTCCGACGGATCCCCTCGCGTGCTTCAGCATAGCATAGAAGTGGGCCCACTCAGAAAGACTAGCGTTAGAAAGGCCTGTTTCCCAACTCGGAGGGCCTATCTCCGGGATTAGGACGATAATAGGATTGTGACGCAGGAACACCGGGTCGAATCCGAGCTCCGTGGCCCCAGCATCGCACGCGGAACTCTCCACTAAGAGGACCTTGCCAAGGGAGAAGGTTTCCTCTGCTACTGTGAGGACGAAGTCGAGCGCCACATCATGCCTCCATCTAAGCCAGAGTGGGAACGATTCATCCCCAGTCGAGCTCGGAGGGGACTCCCAGTACTCCTCCTCGAAGCCTGATCTACCCCACTCGGAAGCATCTGGCCATAGATCACTCATCTCCTCGGTTAAATACTCCGGAAGGTGAGGAACGTCGAGCCAAACGCCATCAGCGGCTTCCACCAACTTCCTGATCCTATCAACGATGATTTCCCTGTGCGGTGACAGGGGGGACATCCAGAGATCGACCTTGCTCCCTTCCATCCAAGGTACATCTAGTTCGCTCCCTCTCACCACAAGCTTCCTCCCATCCAAGGATTCTTGGATCCATTCTTCATGAACAGGTTCATCGCACACGACCTCCAGAGCCGGAACGTAAACGACCACCTTCATGCCTAGAGAGTGAGCCTCCTCGGAGATGTCCCTCACCGTCTCCAGCGCCTCATGAAAGCCGTCGCCATACAGCCGGTCGCATGAACTGAGCCCGACGTCCAGCTCCACTAGAGACACTCCCTGCCCTCTTAAGGTGAGTAAATCCACCTCACTCGAGGATTCCGCGTAAATGGAGACAACACGGGCTCCTTTCAACCAATTCGGGGTTCGATAATACTTAATCGCCTTGAACACGTCGAATGCGGCTTTCATCAGGCTGTACCTCTCCTCCCCAACGCCCTCCCAGAAGACGTATATTCCATCGGCCCCCGCAGATGCTATCCAGAGAGCCCTCTTTCTCGCTTCTTCCTCGCTCAATTCCGGTAGATCAGGTAAATACATCGATGCCAGTACCCTACTGGCTACCTGACGGGCCTTCCACACGGCTTTGAAGTGCCTCAGTCTGCTCTCACCGGAGGGGATCATGACGTAAAGGGTATCCGTTACTGAAGCTATTTTGGGGAAATCTATACCATACGTCTCCAAGGGATCCCATATCAGGAGGTGGGGTCTCACCTCCATTCCAGATCTCACTTCCCTCGCCGCTGAGGTAATGATCCTGATCAGCTCGGTGACTTGGTCAGCTCTCCATTCCACCCATTTCCTCCAAATCCCCACATTTCCCTCGATGAAAGAAGCCCACTCTTCCGGGGAGTTACCTCTGATCACTACACCTGTATCTTCCTCGAACGCCCTCACGGTGAACTCGTCGTAGCTCGTGATGAGAGTAGTGTCCTCCCTTTCCAAGTAAACGTCGGAGAACTGGAAGTTATCGTTGATATCGATGCCATCCACGTTCAATGAGACCACTTCCCTCACAACCGCCTCCAGTAGATCGACGCATTCCCTTTCCCTGACTATCCTCGACGGGGGAACTATCCTATGGAAGTAGTCAGCGGAGTACGAATCGGAGGGTCTGCCGTTGGATAGAATAGCTATCCAGTCAGGGTGATCCCTCAACCACACCTCGTGAGGTATATTCATCCACCCGTAAACCTTCATTCCAAGCTCTCTGGCTTCTCTGATGGTCTCGAGAGTAATATGGACCATCTCACTCCTCACCGGGAGCGACTTGGATGGATACAGAGCATATCCCTCCCCATCTACTAGAGTGACCAGTATGGCGTTAGCTCCAGCATCCTTGAGCCTGCGCAGAGTGGAAGTCGGGTCACAGGACGAACTGGGACAGGGATCGTAGACCCCTAACTCGAAATGCTCTTCCTCCGAGATCGACATCCCTATCTGTGAGTGGAAAGCAAGCAGTAGGAAGAGGATTGGAAGAAGGATGCGTCTCGAATTCACGGGCTGAGTGCCTAACCATTATATTAATCCATTATTTCGAGTCGATATAACAATGGTAATTAGATTGGAGGGCTGCGGGATGGGGATCCCGAAGGAAAGCGGGCTACTCTCCTTATGGCTAGCCACCCTGATCTACGCACTTTTCAAGGTAAAAGAGTGGAATTACTTCATCTTATCGTCATTAATCGGTTCAATGGTACTTCTCCTCATGTCAGATGAGGTATTGAGCCTAATAGCCAAAAGGAGAACCAGAAGACTCATTAAACTGTTATCGGTGATCCTCATTCCTTACATCCCCTCGCTGCTTATGAACCCCGCTATTCTTCTCGTCGGAATTGTAGCTGCACTCTTCATATCTATCATCTTCTTATCTACATCTCCTAGTAAGGAGGTCTCCCATGGATCCACTATAGCCGGTTCTGCAGCTGTATCGATGCATTCCATCATCCTAATGATCTCTGGAGGAGCGCTCAGTCCAGCGGATCTATTGTTACCACCCCTCTACTCAATAATGTCCACCAGCCATGCATCAATTAGGGTCTTGGGGCATAATACGTTGGCCTTACTCTCTGGAGCGACCGCTGGAATCCTACTCCTCATAATAACCCTGCCATCTCCAAGTCTTCAGGTGATTATGCTGCTGGATATAGTCAGCAGGTTGATCCAAGAGATCACAGGATTGTCCTCTAGGATCAAGGTGAGAGCCTTCGGATTCCTAGAGCTAGCTAGGTCCTGTCTCACGCTCTCAGCCTCGGGCTTAATCGGTTGAGGGAAAAGTGGATAAACTTCAAACGGATCTTGTCCATGTGGAGTGTGGGCGTATCAGGACATCGGTCATCGCTTTAACCTCAGGGTACATATTGAACGGGCTAATCTTCCTCCTAGGATTCAGAGAAGAGGCCGATGTCGTTCTGCTGATGTCCCTAGTGATCTCCTTAGCTCTCATGTTCCCCGTATGGAGCGGTTCACTTGCCTTATTCCTGTCAGGATGCCTCATGGGGTTCCTCATGGAGCTGGTGGGGATTCGATACGGCATTCCCTTCGGGAGATACAGATATCTTTCCTTCCATGGGGTTAGTTTGGGAGGCGTGCCCATTCCCATAGTGATAGCTTGGGGTCTCTACCTCTACACGGCCTATTTACCCTCCCTATCCATCGACGCAAGGGCTTGGAGGATAGCGTACACTTCCCTCCTGATGGTGATACTGGACATGGCAGCAGACCCCGTCATGGTGGAGCGGGGCATCTGGATATGGGAGTCAAGTGGACCATGGTTCGGCATCCCCACATCCAACTTCTCGGGCTGGTTCATCACATCAGCCCTAGCCGTCACGCTTTTCGAACTCGTGGTCGACTCGGCACCACCCGAGTGTACCTCACGACTGGTGTATGCACCCTATATAGCTAGCTTCTTCCCCTTAGCATCCCTTTCAGGACCTAAATCCGCCTTCGCCGTGGCGCTCTCCCTCTCCTTAGCGATAATCGTGCTGGTGATCATGCACGAGCTCACTCAACGGGCCTTATCGCGCTCCTGAACTTCGATATCAGCTTATCAGACCCTATCACAATTCCGACTGAGAGTAGGACCACGGATATGAAGGATAAGGGATTGGAGAACGTTATTACAATTCCTCTCCTGAAGAACTCGTCGGCAATGCTGAGCATGGGGAGCACGGTCATGTAAAGTATCAGCACCCTCAGCAGGATGCTGAACGCAGATGATATCCCCAGCTCACTTATCCTCCTTATATCGCTGGCCATTCTCTGGAAGATTATGTAGATGGCCGCTATTATGGAGGAGAACAGGGCTATAAGAATTATTTGATGGAAACCGACCCTGAGGTTAAAGAGGAAGGACAGTATGTACGTGATGCTGATGATCAGAGCCAGCTGATAGACGTGGTACTTGAAATCCACATCCGCAATCAGGTTGTTTATTAGGTCGCTGACCTCCTCATGGATCTTGAGCACGCTATCCATCAGGGGCTTCGGGGTCCTCAGCATTATCGAGTTCACTATGGTGTCGACCCTCTTGCTGATCACATTGAGGAAAGTCAGGTTAAATGCGTAGGCGAACATGGCACCCAAGGCGAGCTCCGCGGGAAGCTCAACACCTTGAGCCAGCAGAGTGGCCAGAACCAGCAGACCGAACTCCCCGGTGTTGGCCAAGACGAGACTTAGCCTCATCCCCCTTATGAACTCCAAGCCACTGAGAAAGCTGGCAGCGAAGAGAGCTATGGCCCTGAACATGTAGGCAAGTATGGCGAGGGTGAAACCTATGGAAGCAGCCTTGACATAAATCCAGAAAGTCTCGGCGGTGGTCATCTCCAAGACATGAACCTCATATGGCAAAGTCATCACGAAACCCATGAGAGCTAGGGTCATCAGCCCCTCGAGCACTTCGAACACGGGCTTGTCCATCCCCTGTATTGCCATGGATATCGCCCCAATGAAAACAACTAGGGCTTCGGGCAGATGGAGGAACTCGGATATCGAGATGAGTATCAGCATGTAGAGGAGGACCGTTAGCAACTTGGTGCTCTCCCCAGCTCCCCTCACTATCCTATCTATCCACCTAGCTAGGATCACTGTTATGGCTAAAACTACGATGCTCCAAGCGATGAGTCCGTAGACAGCCTCCCTAGACAGTCCTTCCAGTCCCAAGGTGAAGTAACCCACCGATGCAAGGAACACGGCTAGGGAGTCCTCTAGAATGGAGATAGCTATCCCGTAATTGGCCAGCTCCCTATCGACGCTCTTACCGTACTCGTACGCGAAGGCCTCGTTGGACGCTATCATTATGGCCGTGAGCGTGAGGGCGCCGGCGGGATTCATCACCGTCCTCAGAAACCCGTAAAGCGTGAGCAGTATGGAAGCCTCGAAGAAGATGAAGAGAAGGAGCCGCTCCTTTTCTTTCCTCATGAAATCCACGTCTAACTCAACACCAGCTATGAACACCAGCAAGGCTAAGGCGAACGGGCTCAAATTTACTAGGAGAGTCGGTATCTCCAGACCGAGGGCCTTCCCCAACAGAGACCCTATCATCAGGGCTGGGAGGATCACGACAGGCCTTATCCTGCTGTAGGCAACGGCTATCAGCGATACCACAGCCAAGTAAAGTATGTGGGGAAGGGCCACCTCGGTCAGCATTTCACTCCCGACGATTCAGCTAGATGGTCGATAAATAATGATTGCCCAGTTCCATGCAGAGATCGAGGTACGCCCTGTACTTGAGCGGTACGGACAGCAAGGTTTGCCCACCGGCCACCTTGGATCCAAGTGAAACAGGAGGAGGGGCGAATACTGCTGATTTAGAGATCTCTAACTCGGCACCTGCGAACTCCACGATGAACTTCAACTTCTTAAGTTCCTCCATGAGGGGTTTGACGGCGCTCTCAACGGAAGCGCTCCTGAGGAGGATCTTTGCTTTGAGCTCCCCGTTCCCTATCTCCAGCCCAACGATCTCATCCCCCCTCTTCCTAGCTAACGACTCTAGATCTCTGAACCTACCCCTCTCCACTGACAGCGTCAGTTCGAAGGTACCATCCTCCAGCTCAGATTCTCCAAGCTCTTTCAGTGGTCCGAATTCCTCGTATGAGGATTTGGCTTTCTCTAGTGCATCTCTCAACAGATTCTCCACGTAAGCGGGATCCACTACGACTGTTACGCGCGCAGAGGTGAAGTTCACCACTACCTCCTCCACCTCAGGTCTATCGCGGAGGTTCTTCGCAACTGACATTAGTTCTCTCATGGAACCACCTCCTCATGCTCGTTCTCATGTTCATGCTCGTGTCCGTGTTCGTGGACGTGTTCATGCTCGGGAGAGCACTCCTCTGCGGTTGAGACGTAGACAGAAATTTCAATGCATTCCTTAGTGAGCTCATACCCTATGAGGGGGAATGTCTTGACCTCGGGCGGGAGGACTTTGGATATCAGATAGGCCATGTGGACGGCAAAGGCACTCAGAGACCCCTTGGGATAGATGAGAGCACCAAACCTATCACCCTTCAGCTCCAGGGTTCCTAGAACGTCCTCGCTCCTCCTCACCCTCTCAACCAAGTCATCCAAGGAGTTCAAATCTCCCTCGACGTATATCCAGGCATCGACCCCCTCCTCATCCATTCCTCCCTCCGAGATACTCCCGTATCTGCTCTCGGCGTCGCCGTACGACTTTTGAAGGACCTCCTTCATGTAGGTTATCTCCTCTCTAGGAAACCGAACGGTGACTATGAAGAGCTCTGGGTCCTCTGGGTCCCTTGATACCTTGGTAACCGGGGCAATCCCCTTAATGGCCTCTACTATTTTGAGAAGCATGATCCATCCCTCCCGAGGGGTCGAACTTAAAAGTCCGATCCAAACATGAGGACCGTATCAACCTTTAATATATCACTTACCAGACCGTTCGGATGGAGATGACCAAGGTCGAGGTTTCTCAGGGTGTCTATGTCCTCTGCGAGCTCAGGGAGGAAAATGGAGCGATCTTCCTTGAGTGCAACCTTCGAAGACAGGGGAGACTGGGGCTGAAACTTCACGAGAAGCTGAAGGACATGAGAGAGATTGAGGAGATAATGAGGAGACCTAGGTGGCTGGGAGAGGAGTCCGACAGAGCATTGAGGAGAGCACTGTCCCTATTACTTGAGAAGGTGAGGGCAAATGAGCCTTAATCTCACCAAGCTGGATGTTTTGGATAAAGTGGATATGGTGTGCGTGGGAGCCGAGAGGGTGGACGAGTACGAGGCTGAGGGCTTCCTCCTAAAGGGAGAGGAAGGATATACAGTCCTCATAGTAGAAAGGGAAAACTTGGAGGGCACATTCCCAGCAGTCTGGATAGGCAAATTCTCGGACTTGGAAGAAGCCAGAAATGCGCTCAAGGACATGCTCTACAACCTGGGCAGGCTGAATGATAGGGGATTCGGCTGTCATGAGGCGCCCCTGACCTGATCATCCACCTCCAGTGAGACTAGTGCGACTCCCCTCTCTTTAAATGGCCAGGGAATGGCGCTGATTCCCGTGGGTTTGCCCACCCTCTCGAAGTCCCCTCCTTCTTGCTTGCTCATCCATAGATCAGGGGCAGAGGGATACACCGCGTAGAACCTGAGAGTCCTCTTCCTCAGCTTAGCCCCCATCAGGGAGATCTTCCTCCTCCGGCTCCAGTCCCTCAACTCGTTGGAGAGCTGGTCTAAGACCTCCTCAAGGGAAGAGGTTCTCGGTTGCTTGGCGCATAGGAGCCTCTTCATGGCCAAATAGATCTTTACCCTCAGCTCCCCGTAGATCTCCCCCATATCCTGAGCGAACCTCAGTAGCTCCAAGCTCTCCGACTTGGGGACGGGAAGGTATACGTAGAGGCCCCTCTTCATTCTCAGCATCTTCGAGGATACTTCCTCTGGCACATCAAACACTTCCAAGGGAAGGAAGCCCTTAGCCGTACCGCCGTATCCGAAAGGATAGAGGATCAGCTTGACTAGGGCATCCAAGCTCCTCTCGCTCATGAGGGGCTCGAGCCCGAGTGCCATGAGGTAAAAGGCTTCTTTAAACCTTGATCCCCATCTGCTCGCGTAATCTCTCATGTACTCTAGGTAGAGATCCCTCATATTCTTCACAGGGATTCTCCCACCCCATTTCACACGATTAAGGAGCATCCAAGCGAGGGAGAAGATAACCACATCTCTAAGCGGGGAAACCGGATGTTCACCGCCAGACGGGCGTGGAGCGATGGGTTTTACCAAGCCCTCCCTTCCTAGCCTCTCTATCCTCTTGATATCGCCCTTCAAGGGAACTAGCGGGGGTCCGGAGATTATAAGAGCCTCCGTCAAGGATGCCCCGCAGCTCGGGGTCCACAGTATCCCCTCGCCTATCTCAGGGGAGAAGTCCCGGGGTGAAACCTCCCCTCCCCTCAACAGGCGCTCCATCAGCAGGGCCAACCTCTCCACTCCCATTTCCCGGGAGCGGGAGGTCATACTCATCCACCCGCGGGAGATCCCATTATAACCACAACGGGTCCGGGAGAGGAGAGCATTGTGTCCACCTGCTTCAATCCCTTAAGTAAAAACGTGTTAGCCGCCCTGTAGGTCCCATATCTATCGTTGCCGGCCACGACAACCACCGGCTTCCTCCCAGGTCCCCTCTTGATGAAATAATAGGCGTAGTTCCTTCTCTCCAGTTTACTCTTCTCCTCGGGAGACAGTAGGGATGAGGATATCTGACTTATTCCCTCAGGAGCCTTGTGGCCGCCCAACACTATGACAAACTGACCGTACTCCAGTGCCTCGCTGTACTCTTGGGGAGAAAAGATCCTCACCTCGAATCCCATGGCCTCTAGTACGGACTTCATCCTCTCAGCGGTGGGCATGTCTATGGAGTTGGAAACTATGGCGACGGGTCCCGTGAGGGAAGAAGCTCGGATTGAGACGAAGGACTCGGCCAAGAGGATCGCGAGGACCACGAACGCGAGGAGGTTTCTCATCGTTGATGAAAGTGAAGAGAGCCCTATTAAAGGTTTGCCTGTCATTCGCATTCATCACGATCGACAGAGCCGCCAGAAAACGTTAAATCCCCTCCTCGGAGGTTTAATGGGCCGATGATGATAATTCCTTAAACCAACCTAGGATGAGGTCTGACGGGCGGACTGAAGGCCCCCCCATCCATTTCGAGGTGACTTCGGTGGGAGAAACGGCGGGGAGATCAGGTAAACGTGAGGGAATAACACTGACTCCTATGAGGAGAAGAGACAAGGAGATAAAAGATCTGGGAGAGATAGAGGAGATCCTGAGGAGTGCGCTTGTGTGTAGAATTGCGCTGTGCGATGGGAATAGACCATACTGCGTTCCTATGATATACTGCTATGACAGGGGCGTGATGTACCTCCATTCCGCCAAGGAGGGGAAGAAGCTGGAAGTATTGGGGAGGAATAATAGGATCTGCTTCGAGGTGGAGATGGACGTAGATGTGGTCAGGGAAGGAAAGCCCTGCGCCTGGACCTTGAGGTATAAGAGCGTCGTGGGGAGGGGAAGGGCCTACATAGTCGAGGATCCCAATGAGAAAAGGAAGGCCTTGGAGTGCCTGGTGGAGCGAGTTTCACCCGGATACGAGTACCACTTCTCGGACGATGAGGTGGAAAGCGTCGTAGTAATAAGGATAGAGGTGGAGGAAGTGAGTGGAAAGGTATCCGTGTGACATTTTCCGACTGTATAGCAATCCTTTTTAATGTCAAAGGGATCCTGCGCGAGGTGATGCGTCTTTGCGGAGAGTAACTTCTCAGTAGTTATCTACTCTCCCGATCCCGACTTGATACCAGTTGTGGCCTCCCGCAACGGAGGTAAAATCCTCCTCTCCCCTCAGGAACTCTCCCAGTGGAATGCCGTGGAGGGAGCACTTGCGGATCACTGCATCGTTAAAGTGGAGGCTCTGTGCGACGAGGGGTTGGAGCACACCTATGTGCTGGCCTTCCCCTCCAAGAAAAGGGTTGAGGGCTTCCTAGGGGATCTGTCTAGCGTGGCCCATCTTAAATCGGTGATAGAGATACCCTCCCAGGAGATCGGGATTTTAGCTCCTAAGTGGATCATCTTCAAGGTCTCAAAATACGAGGGAGGAGCGCGCTATAGTATGGCCGAAAAATGGATGGGGGTCCAAGAAGTCCTAGTCTAGTCCCCCATCTCCCTATTTCATTCCCCGAATACGAGCTTCCTGACGCGACGGCCTACCTCCTCTATGGGATGCTCCTCCACCCTCCTCATTAGCTCACTTAATTTTCCTCCTCCGTTTCTGTAGACCTTTACCCATTCTCTCGCGAATTCGCCGCTAACCACCCTCTCGGCATACCTCCTCATCCTGTCCTTGACTCCATCGTCCAATACCCTCGGGCCGACGGTCAGCCCGCCATACCTGGCAGTCACTGAAACCCTCTCCAGCATCCCCTTCATCCCGTACCTCCATATGAGGTCCATTATCAGCTTGGCCTCGTTCAATGCCTCAAAGTAGGCCACCTCCGGCTGATAGCCCATGTCCACCAAAGTTTCCCAGCCCTTCAATATGAGCTCCATTAACCCGCCGACCAGCACATTCTGCTCACCTATCAAGTCAGTTTCCGTCTCCTCCGCGAAGGTCGTCTCTATGACACCTGCTCTCGTGGCCCCAATTCCCTTAGCTATGGCTAGGGCATACTCCAAGGCCCTTCCCGAGCTATCCTGCTGAACTGCCACCAGCGCGGGCACTCCTCCACCCCTGAGGAACTCCTCCCTCACGGCAGCCCCTGGGGCCTTCGGAGCGACCATCACGACATCAACGCTGCTCTTGGGCCTTATCAGTCCGTAGTGCACGGTGAAGCCGTGTGCAAAGTCAACCACAGCCCCATCTCTCAGGCTGGGCTCTACCTCGTTCATCCACACCTCAGGCTGCACCATGTCGGGTAAGAGGTATAGTATGACATCCGCCCTAGAGACGGCTTCTCCCACCCCATATACATCAAAGCCCTCCTCTTCAGCCTTTTTCCACGATCCCCCCTTCCTAACTCCTACAATCACGTCTACACCACTATCCCTGAGGTTCAGGGCCTGTGCCCTGCCTTGTATCCCATAGCCGATAACCGCCACCTTCTTCCCCATCAGGGGCTCTAGGCTGACATCTCCATCGGTGTACATCCTAGCCATGCCCATCACCTCACGGCAATACCACTTCAGTGAGGGGATCCTCGAACTCCACCCTCCTCGGTCTAGGCTCCACCGACAGCACTTCAGGCAGCGCGGACATCTTCTTCATGACCCATTCCACCTCCTCGGCCCTGCCCTCCAGCTCCATGCAGGCCACGGCGTGCCCATCCTCGAACTTGGCCTCCATGCCCCTGTAGACCACCTTCCCCCTCCTGGCTATATTCAGTACGCGGGTCAGCTGATCCAGACCCCCGAACACCTTCACACACAACTTGGTCTCGACCCACACGCGAATCACCTCCACTCAAGGCTCACATCCATTCCCGGGGGCAATATCGCCTGGGTGAGCCACTTCCCAGGCTGAACCCACGGGAGGACCACATCCTTCTCGTTATCCAAAAGAACATCCAGTATGAGGGGCTCGTTGTTCCTAACAGCCCATTCCACTTGCTTCTCGAGGTCATCATAGCTTTCAGGCCTTCTGTACTCGATGTTGTATGCGTCAGCCACCTTGGCGAAGTCAGGGTTCTCCTTGAACTCCGTGGCAATGATCCTCCTCTCGTAGAGGTACATCTGCCACTGCTTCACCAGCATGAGGGCTCTGTTGTCGAAGATCACCTCGATGAAAGGTAGATCATAGTCTCTGACCAAGGAGAGGTTGTTTAAGGTCATCTGGAACGAGCCATCACCATCTATGCAGATGACCTGCCTGTTCCTAGCTGCAAGCTTCGCTCCCAGTGCTGCGGGGATGCCGAATCCCATGGTCCCCAATCCGGCGGATGTTATGAAAGTACCAGGTACGAGGACGTCCCAGTGTATTTCCGCCCACATTTGGTGTCCTCCCACTCCTGTAACCGCTATAGAGTCCTCGGGGACTGATCTTCTGACGGTCTTCAGGACTCTCCACGGAACTAGCCCGGTAAATTCTCTCTCCCACTCCTTCATCGAGATCTCGAACTCCCTCCTTATGCTCTGAAGCCAAGAGAGATATTCCCTCCTCTCTTTAGAGTCTACAGACTTTAGGATGTCGAGGAGCATTCTGAGAGTGATCTTGGCATCGCCCCTTATGGCTACAGCCGTAGGAAGGTTCTTGCCGAGCTCGCTAGCATCCAAATCTATGTGTATGATCTTCTTCTCCCTCATCTCATCGAAACGACCCACGGTCCTGTCGGAGAACCTCGTCCCAACAGCTAACACGACGTCCGCGTTGGCGAGAGCAGCATCAGCCTCAGCTCTACCGTGCATTCCAGCCGGGCCCATCACTAAAGGATGTTCAAATGGCACGGAGTTCTTCCCCGGGAGAGTGGTGACCACTGGGGCGAGCATGTATTCCGCTAACCTAAGCACCTCATCCCAGGCATTAGCCCAGTAAACACCACCACCGACAAGTATCACTGGCCTCTCGGCTTTTTCGAGGAGTTCAGCTGCTTTTCTGACATTTTCTACGTTGGGTTCGATCGAAGCGTATTTGCTGAAGTCCATGGGCATGAGTTCCCCATTCCATTCCGCCTTCTTGGCCACCTGAACATCTCTTGGAAGATCCACGAGGGTCGGACCGGGTCTACCCATGCCTGCGATCTTGTAAGCCGTAGCGACAGCGGGCAGGGCCTCCTCAGGCTTCTTTACTTGGTAAACGAACTTAGTTATCGGAGCCACAACTCCGAACATGTCCGTCTCTTGGAACGCGTCCCTACCAAAGACATCTGTGGCAACCTGGCCCGTGAGGGCCGTTACAGGCGAGGAGTCCATGTAGGCATTCGCTATCCCTGTCACCAAGTTAGTGGCTCCGGGTCCCGACGTGGCTACCATGATTCCTGGCTTCCTCGAAATTCTCCCGTATGCATCAGCTGCATGGGCAGCTCCCTGCTCGTGCTTGAACATGACGACTTCAATCTCGTCCCTGTATGGGTAGAGAGCGTCATAGAGGGGCATTATGGAGCCGCCAATCACACCCATGAGGGTGCTCACACCTAATTCCGGTAAAAGAGACGCAATCGCGTCAACGACGCGATCACTCACAGGAGACCTGCTAGTTGGATCAACAATCCCACCCTACAGAGGTTTGGGCTCCAAACCACTTGTAAATATAAAGATTACTACTCAATGCCGCCTGAGCGACCCAGCTCTCGCTTCAATGCATACTCCTCGGCCTCTCGTGATGTAAATCAACTTACTTAAGCTCAGTCAAGATCGTTCTATTCTAATTTCCATGTGGGATTTAAGGGATAAATTCACGAGCATTATGCCCCTTTCGCGCGCGGTGATGAGATCTAACTTGCTTGGTAGCAACACTGCCCGCGCAACCCGTAAAGATTTCTTTACAACACTGGTTTCCCTTGGTTATGAGGAGACTTAACAAGATCTGGGGGCTAACCGGACTCATTTCCCTCACCATAGCTTTGATGACCATATCCATTTGTTGGTACCTGAATCCTTGGTTTGACTTTTGGAGAGACGCATTCAGCGATTTTGGGGTCCCCGAAGCTCACTATCCTTGGGTCTACAACCATGGACTGATGACTTCCGCGGTCTTCCTCTCAATATATTCCCTATTCGTACTCAGGGCGTCGAAGGGGAGGTTAGAGTCCTTCGCAAGCGGCCTTCTCTTCACAGCTTCCCTCTTCTTAGCCCTCATAGGGGTGTTCCCTGGAGGAACTGGTCCCCATACCTTCGTGTCGATGTGGTTCTTCGTCCAGACTTTCTTGGGTCTAGCCATCCTCGGTGTCGCTCTCTTCGTAAGAGGATACTTTGGAGGGTTGGTCGTGACCCTCTTGGCAGGTTCCGCTCCTATGTTAGCCCTATTGGTGGATGCAACGGTAGGATGGCCTTCAGCCGCCGTCGCTGAG
>JACXSR010000126.1:0-5158 GCA_035319845.1 Thermoproteota archaeon | reverse complement strand
GAACGCAATAAACTCCCTTGATTACGCTTTCACAACCAGTAGCTGCTCCGGTAGGATTCAGGTATACGCGGCCCGCGAGCCGGGTGACAAGTTCGGCCTGAAAACGATGGGGAAGTGGCATCGTCCAATAAGCGAGGAGGAACTTAAACTCACATTGGAATCCGATACCGAATCCGTATGGCTGGCGGTGCTTCCCCCCATAATCCATGTGGCCGTCTGTAGCATCGAGGCAGCCTTTTATCTCCTTAACTTGGTGAGAACGGCCGGTTTCAAGAGAGCGGGAATTATCTCGGCCTCCGAGGATGGGATCACCTTGGAGGCGATCGGTACTGAGAGGATGGAGATGCCCTTGAGGCTCTCAGGAATAGATGTGGTGAGCGAGAAAGCGTTTCCCTTAATAGTTGAGAGGGCCAACTCCCTCCTGATCAGATCCAAAACCAGGATAGGTAGGCTGGAGGAGGTGCTTAGGGATGAAGCAGCCAGAGGCTTGGATAATCTCTGTGGGAAATGAGCTGCTGAACGGCAGGATAGTGAACACTAACCTCAGCTGGCTGGCTAGGAAGCTGACCATCGATGGCTACTTGGTCAGGGCCGCTCTGACGGTGAGGGACGATTGTGACGACATAGCGTGGGCATTCAGGACCGCTCTGGATAGAGGCGCCGACCTCGTGGTGTCCACTGGAGGACTCGGTCCAACGTTCGATGACAAGACTTCCGAGTGCCTGAGCAGAGCCTTGGGCAGGCGGCACGTGGTTAATGAGAGGGCCCTTCAGATGGTGGAGGAGAAGTACAGGGAGAGGGGACTGGAGATAACTGAGCACAGGGTTAAGATGGCGATGATGCCCGAGGGTGCCGAGCCCATTAGGAACGAGGCGGGTACCGCGCCGGGCATCTTGGTCAGGGAGGGGGACGCGCTGATAGTGGTCCTTCCGGGGGTTCCTAGGGAGATGAAGGACATCTTCGAGAGGGTGGAGCCCTTAATCAGGGAGAGGGCACCCTATCTCCACTATGTGAGCAAGGATCTGGTGGTTAAGGGAGTGCCGGAATCCGCCGCCGCGCCCCTGATCGAGAGGGTGATGAAGGAGTTCCCAGTCTACATAAAGAGTCATCCCCACGGTCACGAGATCAAGAAACCAGTGCTGAGGATCAATGTTACTGCCTCCTCCCCTGAGGAGGAAGAGGCCCGTAGGATAGTGGAGGCGGCACTGGAAAAGCTTAAGGATCTCCTGATCGAGGAGGGAGGGGAAGTAGAGGGTATAGAGGATGCCGGGCAGGGTGAAGCTGATAGTCCTTGACCTCGATCAGGTGCTCTGGGATCACCACGACGCCACCTCACTCGCCCTACCTCTGAGGAGGGTAGATGGGAGCACCCTCGTCGATTCCGCAGGCGACAAGGTCGTCTTGAGGGATGGAGTCAGGGAGTTCCTCGCGAGGGCCAAGGACAGGAGAATTTATCTGTCCACATGCAGCTGGAACGAGCCCGAGAAGGCGACAGCTGTCTTGAAAGCATTCCAGCTAGACCACTACTTCGACCTGCTCATGATAGAGCCCCACCCCGAGAAGGACCGGATGATGGAGAAGATACTCGATTATTTCGCCCCTAAGGGCGTGAGTGAGGACGAGACGGTGTTCATAGACGATAAGGAGGAGATGCTCCAGAAGGTCAGGAGGAGGTACCCCAAGATCGTGACCATAAGATTCCATCCCGAGGGAGATGTACACAGCTTTCGAGAGCTGGAGAAGATCCTGCTAGGTGAATAACATGATTCCCGGATTTAGAATAACCCCCTGGGAGGTGAGCGGCGACACAGTAGATTACAACGCGTTGATCTCCCTCTTCGAGCTGGATGTGGTCACCACAGAGGTAAAGAACCTCTTCCAAGAGGTCTTCGGGGAGGAGCATTACCTCATCTCCAGGGGGATATTCTACGCGCACCGCTTCCTCAGGCTGGCACTGCTCGATCTAAAGTACAACAGGGCCAAGGTGTACATCTTCACCGGTCGCGGAGCGTCGGGCCCAATGCACATAGGCCACCTCATACCGGTGAACCTCGCGAAGTGGATGCAGGAGAGGCTGGGCCTCCACTTCTTCTTCCAGATATCGGACGATGAGAAGTTCGTGCTGAGGCCCGATCTGGGCCTGAAACAGGTCAGGAAGTACGCGACGGACAACGCTCTGGACTTCGTAGCGCTGGGATTCGACAAGGAGAGAACTCACATAATCTGGGACACTCAGGTAGCCTCTTGGCTCTACCCTCTATCTCTTAAACTGGCCAAGAGGATCTCTCTTTCCGAGTTGAAAAATTTGGTGAAGATAGACGACTCTTGGAACGTGGGAGTGGCTTTCTACTCCGTCGTCCAGTCGATGCCAGCACTCATGATGGAGATGGAGTTGAACGAGCCCTATCGCGCCCTCGTGCCCATGGCGGTTGATCAGGACCCGCTCATGAGGGTTTCGGTTCTCATAGCAGACAAGATGGGGCTCAGGAAGCCCGGAATGATCCACAGCAAGTTCCTCCTCGGGCTCAAGGGTGAGCCCAAGATGGGGACTAGGTATCCCGAATCGGCGATCTTCCTCACCGATCCGCCCGAGGTCGTGAGGGAGAAAATCGAAGGATCGGCCTGCGGTCCCCCGAGGAGATGCCCGGCCCTCTCCTACCTCAGAGCCTTTGACCCCGACGACGAGTCCTTCTTCTCCATCTGGGAGATCTGCTTCAACGATCCTGAGGAGGGCTGCAAGCTCGCCAAGAGGAGGGCAATTGAGGTGCTCGTTCCCTTCATCGAGGAGCACCAGTATAGGAGGAAGGAGATGAGGGATAAAGTGGAAGAATACCTGATGAAGGAACCTCCCATACCGTTGGACAAGTCGATGGATCCCAGAGATTGACCGGATAAGGTTAAAGCTCACGACCTCCTTCTTTACTGAGGGTTGTCATGAGCGTCGAGATCGTCGAGACCGCACCGGAGGTAAAGAACCCCATCCTGATCTTGGCCGTCCCCGGCGCCGGCCTCGTGAGCATAATAGCGGCCGATCACCTCATCAAAGTCGCTGACCTCAAGGAGGTCGGCAGGATAGATTCTCCCCTATTCCCTCCTGTCATAGGCGTTAAGGACGGTGTGGCCATGAATACGGTAAGGATATACGGAGGCAAAGGGCTTTACGTGGTCAAGGCGGAGGTGCCCCTCCCGGTGGATCCCCTCCTGAAGCTCACCATCTCCGTGCTGGACTGGATAGCTAGGAAGAGACCCAAACTCGCGATAGTCATGGGCGGTGTTCCCGAGGAGGATCGGATAAAGATGGAGAAGCCCCAAGTGATGGCCGTTTTCAGCAGCGAGGAGGCCAAATCCTTAGCGGAGGGGATGGGTGGTGAGCTGATGAAGGAAGGATACTTGAGCGGTTATGCTGCCTTCTTCCTCAGGGAAGCCAGCAGGAGAGGGGTCCCCGCGGCTGCACTCATGGTCCAGAGCTTCGCGGCCTACCCAGATCCCGGGGCCGCTGCCGAGGTGCTCAAGGCCATAGAGCCCGTACTGGGATTCGACGTCGACATAAGCCAGCTGGAGGCCGAATCCGAGACTATAAGGCTCAAACTGAAGGAGCTAATGGCCAAGACCGTTCAGACGGCGAAGGAAGCCCCCGCTCCGATGTACATAGGTTAGGGAGGGATGATGTATGGGTTGGTTCTACAGAGAGGTGAGATGGGGTTACTTCGCCGTTAGAGATGTGGAGGAGCCCCTCCACGAGGTTAAGGTCACGAAGGAGGGGGTGGTCGTAACAATGGATCTCCCGGGTGTGAGGAAGGAGGACCTCGTCATCAGCGCCAGTGAGGACGCCATCCTAGTCGAGGCCACTTCCATGGTGGGGGGAGCGAGGGTGAAGTACAGGAAGCTGATAAGGACCCCCATACCCATAGATCCAGACAAGGTGGTGGCGAGGCTGACCAACGGCATACTCCAGATAATAGCGCCACCTAAGGAAATGGGGTTCAGGAGAGTCAAGGTGGAGTAAATGAGGGACATGCTCTTCATTGAGGTGGCCAAGTACTACGAGAGGATCGAGGCCACTTCCGGAAGGTTAGAGATGATAGATTACCTCAAGAAGCTCTTCTTGGAGACCCCTCCGGAGATACTGGACAAGGTGGTGTACCTGACCCTCGGGGACATAGCCCCGGCCTACGAGGGAGTCGAACTCGGGGTCGGCGAGAAGCTCCTACTTAGAGCCCTATCCATGGCCACTGGCATATCCCAAGATAAGCTTGAGGCTAAGTATCCGGAGCTCGGTGACGTAGGGAAGCTAGCCGAGTGGGCAGTGGAGAACAAGGTGACCCAGTCCTTCTTCACGGAGGACCTCACGGTGAACAGGGTCTTCGATACACTGAGGAAGGTAGCCGAAATAGCTGGGGAGAAGGCCCAAGACGCCAAGATAAGGTTGCTAGCCGGATTGTTCAGTGATGCCAAACCGTTAGAGGCTAGGTACATTGCTAGGGTGGTGACGGAAAGGCTGAGGCTGGGAGTGAGGGACATGACCGTGCTGGACGCCTTGGCGGAGGCCTTCCTCAAGGGTAGGGCATTCAGGGATAAGCTAGAGAGGAAGTACAACATTTTCCCCGATATAGGGAGGATAGCGAAGATAGTGGCGGAGAAGGGGTTCGAGGGACTGGAGGAGATCAAGCTGACCTTGGGGATACCCGTGAGGCCCATGCTGGCTCAGAGGCTCAGGTCAGCCCAGGAAATAATGGATAAGATAGGACCGAGGGTCTTCGCGGAATTCAAGTACGATGGGGAAAGAATGCAGATTCACGTGTGGAAGGACGGGAGAGTCCAGATATTCTCTAGAAGGCTGGAAAACATCACCGATCCCTACCCAGATGTGAGGGAGTTCGTGTCTAGGGCAGTCGAGGGACACGATGTCGTGCTAGATAGCGAGACTGTGGCTGTGAACCCGGATACGGGTGAGATCCTCCCCTTCCAAGAGTTGATGCATAGGAGAAGGAAGTACGGCGTTGAGGAAGCGATGAGGACCTACCCAACCGTGACCTACGTGTTTGATGTACTCTACTTGGACGGTAGGGAGCTGTTAGATGAGCCGCTGGAGGAGAGGAGGAAAATACTCTTGGATCTCCTGAAAGAGAATGAGAAGGCTAGAATAGTCCAATACGAG
>JACXSR010000198.1:0-5166 GCA_035319845.1 Thermoproteota archaeon | reverse complement strand
CCGGCAGAAGGATCCGAGGACCAATGAGTCTAGGATCTTGATCGGAGACGATGTGTCTTGGGTCATGACGCAGGACATCAACCTGATGAAGAAGATAAGGAGCTGGAAGGGCATAAGACATGAACTCGGTCTCAAGGTGAGAGGACAGAGGACCAAGACCACCGGAAGGGTCGGGAGAACCGTAGGGTATCAGAGGAAGAAGTGAGGTGATTCCGAATGGGAGATCCGAAGAAACCTAGGAAGAAGTACGAGAGGCCTTACAAACCTTGGGACAGGCGAGTTCTCGAGGAGACCAACAGGTTAGCTGGCTATTACGGGCTGAGAAACAAGAGGGAGCTCTGGAGGATGAGCTACCTCGCCAAGAAGTATAGGAGGATAGCTAGGGAGCTGCTGGCAGCCCCCGAGGAGGAGAGGGTGAAGGTGGAACCCATAATAAGAAAGCTCCAGAAGCTGGGGATAGTAGGAGAGGATGCTACTTTAGACGACCTCCTTGATCTGACAGTCGACCAGTTCTTGGAGAGAAGACTTCAGACAATTGTCTGGAAGAAGGGCTTCGCGAAGACCCCCTACATGGCGAGGCAGCTGATAACTCACGGCCACATTAGGGTCAATGGCAGGAGGATAAAGCAGCCGGGATATCTGGTAACTCTAGAGGAAGAGGAGACTATAGAATGCACCCACCCTGTTTGCTTGGAGGAGCAGGCCCAGCAGCCCGAGCAGAAGGCCGAGTGATAGGGAGGTGATCTCATGTCCACGCAGAAGAAGGGTAAGATTGGTGTGGCGCACATTTACTCCTCCTTCAACGATACTATAGTTCACATCACCGACATAACCGGTGCAGAAACCCTTGCAAGATACTCTGGTGGCATGTTCGTTGATGCGGATAGGCTCGAAGGGTCACCGTATGCTGCCCTCAAGGCGGCGATGGCCGCTGCCAAGGAGGCCCAGAAGAAGGGTGTGACCCACCTGATAGTTAAGGTCAGAGCTCCCGGCGGGATAAAGAGCAGAATTCCAGGACCCGGGGCCACAGCAGCCATAAGAGGACTCTCCAGATCGGGTCTCATCCTCATTAGAGTGGAGGATGTCACGCCCATCCCCCACGACGGATGCAGGAGGCCTCACGGCAGGAGGGGAAGGAGGGTCTGATCCCTCTTAAACTTTTATTCACGTGCGCCTCCATTAGGATGAGGTAACCCTCGTGTCGGGGGATAGCTTAGAGGAGATAGAACCCCTGCTCAGCTGGTACAGGAGGACAGGACGCGTCCAAGTGGAGTCCCTAGGCTTGGATGGACGCACTATCATCCTTAAGATTGAGGGTAGGAGGAGGAGCATCCGATCTTTGGTTGCGCTGTACGATCCATCCTCGGATGGTGACTTCTCCATCTGGCTGAGGGATCTCATAAACTCCCATAGGAGGGCAGGGATAGAGTTCGACCGGGTGGAGATCTGGACCTCGTCGGATATGGTGGATGAGCTATCGACAGGGTTGGAAGAGTTCGATGAGAGCATAGACATAGTGATAAGGTCCCTTTCAGAGCTCGGATCGCCGGTGTCCTTCACCTACACATCCCCCCCTCCCAAAGAGAGAGCAGACACTAGGAGAGTTCACAGGTCCTCTCTCAGGAAGGAAGAGAGTAGAACTATAGTCGTAGTGGAGAGGAGAGAAGAAGGCGGTGGCAAATACGCAGATCCAGAAGCCAAGGAGGACAGCCTAGTCACCATTCTGAACGAGATAAAGAAGACCATAGATCAGTCAATGAAGTCCATAGTGGAGGAGGTGAGGAGGGGAAAAGAGATAGACCTTCTCAACAGGATACATGAATTGGAGAAGAGGGTGGAACTCCTGGAAGCTATGATAAAACTGCTGGGAAGTCAACAGGGGATCGCTAACCTACCACCAGATGGTTTGGCGGCGAGAAATAACGTCCTGCCTAGGCTGGAACCCGCTGATCTCAAGAGAGGCTTGAAGAGAGAGCGGTCGGTCGAACTTGAGACTACTAGAACGAGGGAGGAGGAGAGGAGAGAGCCCACTCCCGGATACGGCCATCAAGTTAATATTCCATCCACTCAAGAGAGCGGTGGACCCGAGGAATCCCCGACCGCGGGATCCGAGGACATACTTGAAGAGATATTAAGCAACCCATGGGTCGAGATCCTTAGGAGGAAGGGTGAAAACGTTGAGGGCTAAGATCGTAAAACTCACAGAAGATAAGGCAGTTATAGTGGTGGAAGAGGCGAAGCCGCCCCTAGTTAATGCCCTGAGGAGGGCCATAATATCTGAGGTTCCCATATTTGCCGTGGATGAGGTGATATTCTTCGAGAATTCGACCCCATTTTTCGACGAGTACATCGCCCACAGGCTCGCCATGATACCGCTAAAGACCAATTTGGATGTGGTTAGAGCTGATCCGGACAGAACAGTGGTTTTAGAGCTCGTCAAGGAGGCCAAGGAAGATGTCGAAACCATCTACTCTGGGGAACTCAAGTCATCAGACCCCCTAATAATACCCGCTAACGATAGGATCCCGATAATCAAAATGCGGCAAGGTCAGAGGATAAGGCTCCAGGCGGTGGCTAGATTGGGTAAAGGAAAGGATCACTCGAAGTGGCAACCGGCTGTCGCGGTCGGATACAGTTACATGCCCGTATACGAATTCGACAAGGAAGTGCTCAAGGAGTGCGACCTCTCTGCATGCGATGAATGCATGAGAAAGAAGGGAAAGAGGGTTCTGGTGAACTACCCGGTTCTCTGCGAGGGATGCTTGGAAGCCTTGGAGAGATGCAGGCTCGACAACCCAGATAAAGTCGTCAGAGAATGGGATGATTCCAGAATAATCCTCAGGTACGAGACCACCGGCGCCTTATCAGCATACGAGGTCTTCTTGGAGGCTATAAACCAACTCAAGCTCAAATTCAACGAATTTTTAGAGAAGCTCGGATGATTAAGCTTTAATAGGGGAAGACCCTTAGGGGAAGATTGGAAGCGGGGGTAGCCAAGCCAGGTCCAAGGCGCCCGCTTGAGGGGCGGGTGGGCGTCAGGCCCGCGTGGGTTCAAATCCCACCCCCCGCACCATGCATCTTTATTAAAGCCGGCAATGCCCCCCTATGTGAGAGGAGGATAGAAGTGAAGCCCACGGGACCGACGAACCCAAGGTTGATAAGGATGATAAACAGGCTTGAGAAGGCCTCTAGGGTTAACAACGCTCCGATCTGGAGAACCGTAGCGGAGAAACTCCGGAGGCCAACTAGGACGAGGATAGAGGTGAACCTCTGGAAGATAGACAAGTACTCGGAGGGAGTTGCGGCTATCATAGTGCCTGGAAAGGTTCTGGGTGAGGGAGAAATTACGAGGCCGATTACCGTGGCCGCAGCCAGCTTCTCCTCAACAGCAAAGAGGAAGATCGAGGAGGCCGGTGGTAAGGCCTACCTGCTGGACGAGTACGTGGAGGAGAACCCCAAAGGCTCGAACACTAGGATACTCATGTGAGGTGGTTAGATGAAGTTTGACCTAGTGGTGGACGCTGAAGGGAAGATCCTCGGCAGGATGGCTTCCTACGTAGCTAAGGAGCTGCTAAAAGGTAAGAGAGTGGCCATAGTCAATGCCGAGAAGGCGATTATAACGGGCAACCCCCAGACGATTTTGAAGAAATATCTGACTAGGAGATCCATCCAAAGCACCATTCACCCTAGGAAGTCGCCGGTACAACCGAGGACCCCCGACAGAATAGTCTGGAAGACCGTCAGAGGTATGCTCCCAATGAAAAAGGCCAAGGGTAGGGAGGCCCTGAGGAGACTAAGGGTGTTCATAGGAGTTCCCGAGGAGCTAGCCGATGTCGAGAAGGACGTTGGGCTTAAAGAGAACGAGAGGGCATACGTTAAATATACGGTGGAGTCACTCAAACCGAAGAAGACCAAGGGCTATGTGACCGTGCTCTGGCTGGCTAAACAGTTGGGTTGGAAGGGGGTAAAGTATGTCGAGCAGGAGTAAGCGCAACGGTGTCCTCGCTCTCGCTTCATCTAGAAGGAAGACTGCGAGGGCGATGGCCGTTATAAGGAAGGGAAGCGGGAGACTATACATAAACGGATTCCCTGTCGAGGTATACGCCCCGAACGAATTCGTCAGGATGAAGATACTGGAGCCCCTATGGCTCGCAAAGGATTACGTCTCTGACATCGATATCTACGTGAGGGTCAAGGGAGGAGGGTTCATGGCCCAAGCAGATGCCGTTAGAATGGCTGTGGGAAGGGCTCTCGTGGAGTACACCGGCAGCGAGCACCTTAGAGAGCTGTTCAAGGAATACGACAGGACCATACTCAAGGGAGATCCCAGACAGACGGAGCCCAAGAAGTACGGTGGCAGGAGCGCCAGGGCTAGGTTCCAGAAGTCTTATAGGTAACCTTTCCCATCCCCTTTATGGAGGGATAAGCCTTGTCCGTTACGAGAGGTAGTGCTGGAGAACTCAAGAAGGGTAGTTACGTTGTCTTGGATGGGGAGCCTTGTGAGGTCCTTAGTGTCTCCAAGTCGAAGCCAGGGAAGCATGGTGCCGCCAAGGTGAGGATAGAGGCAAGAGGAATCTTCGATGGAACTAGAAGATCCAAGATATTTCCAGCTGATGCTTTAGTGGAGATCCCCATAGTGGATAAGAAGACGGCGCAGGTGACCAGCGTCTACGGTAACACCGTTCAATTGATGGATCTGAGCAGCTACGACATGTTCGAGCTTCCCATGCCTGACGATCCCGACTTGGCCTCCAAGCTACAGCCTGGTGTGGAGGTCGAGTACTGGGAATCGATGGGTAAGAGGAAGATAGTCAGGATAAGGGGTGGCGGTTAGGAGGATTGGTCCTAGACAAGCTTGGGACATCCCTGAGGAAGGCTGTAAGTAGGCTCAGGGGCAGGACAGTCGTCGATGAAGCGGCGATAAATGAATTCCTCAGGGATGTCCAGAGAGCTCTCTTAGAGGCGGATGTCAACGTCAAACTAGTTTTAGAACTCTCCAAGAGGATTAAAGAACGTGCCCTGAAGGAGGAGGTCCCTCCCGGGTTCAGCAGGAGGGAACTGGCGGTTAAAATACTTTATGAGGAGCTCACCAATCTCCTAGGTAAGAAACCAGCGGATATAGAGATAGATGGTAAGAGAACCAATGTGATCCTAGTTGTGGGGATT
>JACXSR010000035.1:0-5210 GCA_035319845.1 Thermoproteota archaeon | reverse complement strand
CACGTATTTTCCGTTATCCTCGTATATTAAACCTAAGTCCTCCAGCTCATGAAGCTGGACGATGAGCCGACCCTCATCAACCTTGAGGAGGTCTGCCATCTCCTTACTATCTAAAGGACCGATCTCTTTGAGTAACTTAATTATGGTCCTCATACTAAGTGCTTCCGATGGCGAGGTGCTGCTAGGAGCGGCCTGATACCTGAGTTTCCGCCTCAATATTTCCAACTCCCTGAGAAAAATGGTATTGGGATCCCTTACCTTGATCACAAGGATAGGATACAGGTAGAGGGTATCCCTCCAACTCCTTATTCTACCTATCACGTCGATTAGGGAACCAATTTCCAACAGCTTACCTGTATCAGGATCCGTGATTCTGTCTATGTCTTCCTCCCAAGCCTTAACTTGGATGCTTCCACTACCATCGTGTACTTCTACCCACGCGAAGGTGCCATCATCGCTGATCCATGAATTGATGACTAGACCCATAACTCTTACCTTGGAGACGCTCCCCCAAGGTAATCGGAAGTACCGCACCTGATTGATCGATATGTCCTCGAATCTACCTTCCCTCAACTCCTCTATCCACACTTTATGGGCGGGTTCCGGGATCGTCGAACTCATGCCATCTCCATGAAGCTTAGCTAATCCTTATATATAGGTCCAGTGCTCTATCGAACAGGGCTGGGCCCGTGGCTCAGACTGGATAGAGCGCCCGCCTTATATGGCGGCTCCCGCTACAGGGGACCCCCAGAGGAAAAGCGGGAGGTCGGGGGTTCAAGTCCCCCCGGGCCCACCATGGCCCTCCTTGGAGGACGATTTCACCCTCAGAAACAGCGCTCTGAGCGTTAGATACCACAGGTACAGGGCTCCACCGAGGGCCGAGAAGCCAACTACCACCTCTATTAAAGCGACTAGGAACCCTTTAGTCCCCAAGGTCATGATCAGCATCTTAATCAGGAGTAGTGACATCAGGATGAGGATCCATCCGGATACGACGCTGTAGATGGCCAAGAGAAATCCCCTGTCCATGGGCTTCACCTCGGGGTGAGGAGGAAGAATGTGGCGCACGAGAGCACCCCTGAGATCAGCGATATAATGACGACTTCCTTCACTATGCGAGATTCCGTCTTACCTTCGGAGCTTGTCAGTATGGCTATGAGGGAAATTGGAGCTTCTCTGTTGGGGTTTGCTCTTATAATGCCTCCTTCCACGGTGACAGGCCGAGTCCTTATGTCCCTCCTCTCTAATAACCCTCCAATTGAGGCCAAAATGGAGAAGCCCGACACCATGAATGGGAGCAGCGATATCGCGAAGAAGGCCTCTGTATTGGACATCGCCGCTATTGAGGCGAGGGCGGCTCCCACGAACAGCGAGTTAGAGTCACCACCAAACACCTCAGCCGGATACCTATTCCTCACATAATAGGGTATGAGAGATCCATATAGGGCGACAAGGGAGAGCAAACTCGTGTAGCTGCCTAGCGCGATTAGTACGGGCAATAGAGGAAGGGTGGAAGCAAAGACCGAGGAGGGCATCATGCCATTGAGAGCGTCCATCATATTGACGCCATTAGAGAAGACGGTGAACATGGTAGCTAGCACGACCCAGTACGTATAGTAAAGCCTCGCCCTCCCCAGTATGGGTAGATAGGGCCTAGGTACTATCCCCCCACTCACCGCTAATAGAAGGGCAGGCAAGATGAGAAGCAAAGGTTTTGTCTTGGGACCTAGGGGTGACAGGTCATCAACGAGTCCGATGAGAAAGGCCAATCCCGTCGAGGCTACAACTCCCTCAAGTACTGAGCTACCAGCTAACTGGGATATGATCATCATTGATACGGCAAAAGACAGATAAACCGCCGGTCCTGCCGGCTCCGGTACCTTGGGCCTATTAGGCTTGTGGACGTCCTCTGAGACATGCCCCCCACTCACTAGCCTAGGTATCAAGGCTCTATGGAACAGCTCAGATGCGATGAGAGATAGCATCATTGCAAGGGCCGTCAGGGAGATCCAAGCTAGCATTTTTATCAGTAGCCAACCGATGAGCATCGATAAAAAGATGCTTCCAGCGGATCCAGTGGTCGGCATAGCCACTAGCGTATGTCTCGTCCTAGTGGGTTTCATAACCACATACCTGCTCACTGGAACTTGGGAAAAAATCTCTAGAGCAAGGAAACTTATTTCGAAGGATCTTCACAAACCCAGAGAATCGTGGGGGGTCAAAATAGGAGGCTTACCCGCTGCATTCATCATGATAACGGTCTTGGCAACAACTTCCCTCGTCCTCTCTATCGATGCTTACCCCCTACTTACCGCTGCAGTCTTTTTCGCTTCAATGGGGCTCGTAGATGACTTCATTGGCCTTAAAAACGTGGAGAAAATAGCCTTGTCTGGTATACCCTTCTTGGTATTTCATGATTCGCTGAGACCATTTCCTCCCTTCCATCAGAACCCGCTCCTCCAGATCGCCGCAGTTACTCTCTTCGGGATATATGTGACTAACGCCTTCAACACCTTGGCAGGTTTCAACGGTCTTGAAGTGGGATCCTCATCCATAATATACCTGACCTTGGCGGTTCTATTGCTCCTCTGGGGCGATATCCACGGAATCGTCCTCCTGATCTTGACATCCACGGTGCTGGCATTCCTTCCATATAACTGGTATCCCGCTAGGGCATTCCCGGGGAACATCCTGACATTCCTACTGGGGGGTCTCATCGGCTTTATTTCAGCCCAAAGAGGAATCTACTGGCCTCTGATAGTGATGACTCTCCCTCACGGTGTCGATTTCCTCCTGAAACTCGTGAGTTGGGGTAGAACTGAGAAAAAGATTCCCACTAAGGTTAAACCGGATGGAACCCTGATCCCACCACCGAATAAATCGCTAGCGTGGTTCCTCATCAAAAAAGGGATTAACAAAGAGTATGAGCTGGTAAAGACCATTCTTATGATTGAAGTCGTTTTAGCCACCCTCACTCTCCTTGTACATCTTCCAAGATAGCCACAACCTCTTGTTTGCGAATGAGTCGTCGATTCTCCCGATAGCGGTATTCTTAGGAGCGTTGAGCAGCTCATCCGGATTCTCCTTAGCTAGATCGGCTAACTCCCTCATGGCCTCTATGTAAGCATCGAGCTCCTCCAGACTATCCGACTCTGTAGGTTCCATCATGAATGCCTCCTGAACTATGAGTGGGAAGTACATGGTTGGTGGATGCACTCCTCTATCCATAAGCGCTTTGGCGAAGTCCAGTGCCTTGACCCCGCACTCCTTCCTGAAATTGGACAAGGAGATGACGAACTCATGCTTACATGGTCTATTCCTTCCGTATGGGACCTCAAATCCCAAGTCCATGAGACTCTTTCGGACATAATTCGCGTTAAGAACCGCTATTCCCGAAGAAAGCCTCACACCCTCACCTCCCAGTAGCTTCAGGTAACCCCACGCCTTGACAAGGACACCAATGTTTCCGTAGAACATTCTAACCTTTCCTATGCTCTTGGGGAGGTTGTAGTCTAGGCGGTAAGTGTCCCCTTCCCGTACTATGATGGGAATAGGCAGATAGTCAGCTAACTCCTCCACTACTCCAACAGCCCCGGCGCCCGGTCCGCCTCCACCGTGAGGAGCACTGAAGGTCTTATGTATGTTAAGATGGGCTAGATCTACCCCCATGTCAGACAAACGGATCCACCCCATTATCGCGTTCAGGTTCGCCCCATCATAGTACAGGTAGCTGCCATTGGAGTGGAGGAGATCCGCTATCTCCAAGATATCACTCTCGAATATACCCAATGTGTTGGGGTTAGTTATCATCATCCCAGCGGTCCTCTCGCTTATGGCCGCCTTCAATGCTCCCATATCCACAGTTCCCTCGCCTGATGGAGGAATTCTGACCACCTTGAATCCGGCCATGGCCGCACTAGCGAAGTTAGATCCATGGGCGGATTCTGGGATAAGAATCTCATCCCTCTTCTCCCCCAGATCAAGGAACCTCTTTCTCATTATCAGGGCCCCAACTAACTCGCCATGAGCTCCCGCTGCTGGCTGTAGAGAAAATTTTGGTAATCCCGTTATGGACGACAGCATCTCCTGAAGCTCATAAAGTATCTCCAGTACTCCCTGAACCGTCTCTTCGGGGGCGTAGGGATGTGCATTCCTGAGGGAAGGATGAGATTCGAGTTTCATGGCGACCTTGGGAGTATACTTCATCGTGCAAGAGCCCAACCAGTATGGACCGCTATCAACCCCGTAGTTCATCTGAGCTAGATGGTTGTAATGCCTGGCCACCTCCGGCTCGGTCAACCCCGGCAGCCCAATGGACCCTCTCAAGAGTTCCGGGGGGACTAGAGTCTTCAGCTCTCCGACCTCCCTCCGGAGTTCATCCTCAACCTCAGCGACCACGACACCTCCCTTTCCGACCTCCCCTAATTCGAAGACCGTAGGTTCTAAGACTCCATCGCTGAGCTGCCACCTAGCCTGAACATATCTCCTGCTCATTCGCACACCTCCCTCATCAACCCTATGAGCAGGTCAAGGTCGGTCAGCCGGTGCTTCTCCGTTGTTGAGAGCAGACCTAGCTTCCCAGTCGAATCGATCTCGGGGAAGAGCCTAGATACTTGGAAGGCTCCTAAGACCCCATTCCTCAATAACCAATTGTTCACCTCCCCCCAAGTTACCTCAGAGACGGTAGGAATCTCCTTGAAATGCAGAGAGTCTTCAAACAAGATATTGAAGCACGGAAGAGCGCCTATCTTCCTCTTAAGGTACTCAGTATTGTACAAGATCTTCTCAGCTACTGATCTGATACCATCGGGTCCTAGTAACGCCAAATAGATCGCCGCTCTCACAGCCATCAATGAGGAGTTAGTCGTTATGTTCGAAGTAGCTTCTTCCTGCCTGATATGCTGCTCTCTCGTCTGTAAGACCATTGTATAACCGCGATAACTCCCATCAACAGTCTTAGTCATACCTATCAGCCTTCCAGGGAGCTGTCTAATGTACCTGAAACTCCTCTTCACTGCGAATATTCCCAAGGACGGGCCTCCATAGCTCATATAACCACCCAAATGCTGCCCTTCCCCTACTACGACATCTGCTCCTAACTCCCCGGGAGGCTTCACTAGCCCAGCCAGTAAGGGATCGGTTCCAACGACAAGAAGAGCTCCTTTAGAGTGAGCTATGGCGGCTACCTCCTCGACCCTCCTCTCGACAAC
>JACXSR010000031.1:0-5290 GCA_035319845.1 Thermoproteota archaeon | reverse complement strand
CCTGAGGGAGGCGTGGTGGCTGGGACCGATGTGGTGGTTGGTACAGGTGAAGGAGCTGATGTAGTTGCTGGAGCAGTGGTCTTGGGAGGCTGCGTTTGGGTCGGAGTGGGCTTAGCCTTGGGTTTGAGGTTGAGCATGGTCCACCTGTTAATTATCCAGTCGAACTTGATCGGGACCCATCCCTCGAACCTGTCAGTCCTGTAAGGATTGATTATCACTGGATAGTAGAGTGTGATCAGCGGCAGCAGATCGGCGAGCTTAAGCTGTATCTTGCAGGCCAACTCCTTCCTCTTAGCTACATCCAAAGTTACAGCCTGCTCCTCAAGCAGCTGATCAAGCTCGGGGTCGGATAGCTCGTAGTAGTTGGCGGAGGCGTTCGTCTTGAATCTGAGCCTCATCCAGTCTGGATCAGGCTCGGTCGGACCGGCGCCGAGGATGAAGCTGTCGAACTTGTGGGCCTTTATACCCGGCCATATAACTCCCTTCCAGTCACCCACCTGAATGGTGACCTTAACTCCAATCTCCTTGAGGTAATCCCTGATCATCTCGGCAGCCCTGACCCTAGCGGGATCGTAGCTGGGCGGGTATATCTCGAAAGCCACGTCCTTTCCATCGGGAGTTTCCCTTATTCCATCATTGTCCTTGTCAACCCATCCCAGTTCGTCCAGAAGCTGTTTGGCCTTCTCCGGGTTGTAGGAGTACATCTTGCCGGCTTCCTCGCAGTACCAATCCTTCCAAACTGCCGGCATCACTCCGTAGCTTCCGGGCTCTCCAGCTCCAAGTCTGGCTATCTCCACTATCTCGGTGAGGTTTATCGCGTAAGCCACAGCCTTCCTGAACTTCTTCTCGGTGAACGGGAAGTGTTTCAGGTTGAAGCCCCAGTGGTAGAAGTAGGGCCTCAGGTACCTGTGTACCTTCACTCCCGCTGCCTTCAGATCCTTCTCAACTGCTGGGTTTATGGCCAAGTGTATGGCTGCATCTATCTCGCCCTTCTTTATCATCAGGACCTGCGTGTCTCCCTCCTTCACGAACTGGATTACGACGTTCTTCACGGCCGGAGCTCCCTTCCAGTAGTTCTCATTTGCCACTAACTTGACATACTCGTTAGTCTTGTATTCCACCACCTTGAAGGGACCCGTTCCCACTACCTCGCTGAGTTTCGGCTCGTACTTCGAGGCGACGAAACCTTCCTTGCTGACTATCGGTTCCCAGATGTGCTTGGGTAATATCGGGTTGGTCAGCATGGTGTTGACCACGGCCACGAACGGCTCGGTCAGGTGGAGCTTGACGGTGTGTTCATCCACGACTTCCACATGATCTAGGTAATCCATGTCGGAGTGACCTCTCTTTGCGGTGACATCCTTCTTGAAGTACTCGAAGGTGAATTTTACATCCTCAGCTGTGAAGGGCTTTCCATCCTGCCACTTCACATCCTTCCTCAGCTTTATCGTCCAGATCTTCCCGTCGGGAGATGCCTCCCACGATTCGGCCAACCACGGTATGTACTTACCGTCAGGATCCGTCGTGGCTAAGGGCTCGTAGATCATGTCAAGGGTGATAATCGTCCAAGTGGATGTGTCGGACCATGCATTTAAGGTCTGGGGCGGGCTGGGTAGAGCGATTCTGAGAGTGGGCTCCTCAGCGAGGCTCACGGGGATGCTCGGCAGGGCTATTACCATAGTTAAAAGCAGGGCGGATAGAACGCTCGCGAAACTCGAACCACGTCTCATAACTTGCACCTCATATGACGTTTTATGGGGCCGCAATGGTTTTTTAAAAGGCCCTAGCTGGGGCTAGAGGTGAATGCCTTTAAATGTCACTATCAAGGGGTCCCTCTGAGCAAGTCCTAGCCGTAGAAGGGTTAAAAGTTGTGTACGAGACGAGTTTCGGCGTTGTCGACGCAGCTTCGGATGTTACCTTCAAAGTGGATGGGGGTGAATTTTTCGGTCTAGCAGGGGAGTCCGGATGTGGAAAGAGCACAGTAGCTTACTCTTTAGTTAAGGAAGTTCCACCTCCTGGTAGGATAGTCCAAGGCAAAATCTACATAAACGGAAGGGACGTAGTTCCGCTCCCTGAGGACGAGATGCGGAAAATAAGGTGGAAAGAAATTAGCGTCATACCCCAAGCTGCGATGAACGCTTTGAACCCGGTATACACGGTCGGTGACCAGATAGCCGAGGCGATACTCGCCCACGAGGAGGTTAGCAGGGATGATGCCCTGGCTAGGGCCGAAGAATTGCTCGATCTGGTAGGAGTGGGTAGACAGAGGGTCAGAAGCTATCCTCACGAGCTCTCCGGAGGGCAGAGGCAAAGAGTCATGATAGCCATGGCTTTGGCGCTCAACCCGCCCGTGGTCATCGCCGATGAACCCACTACTGCCCTCGATGTGGTGGTTCAGGCTCAGATCCTCAACCTGTTCAAGGAGCTGAGGAGTAAGTTCAACATGTCCCTCATCTTCATAACTCACGACCTCACGACCATGTTCGAGTTAGTGGACAGAATTGCGATAATGTACGCTGGAAAGATCGTGGAGATAGGGCCCACCGATAAGATAGTGAACGATCCCCTCCACCCCTACACGGAGCTGTTGGTGAAGGCAGTCCCTAGGATAGGGGTGGGGGAGAAGGGTAAATTCGAGTACATCCCCGGATCCCCTCCCAACCTGCTGGACCCCCCACCCGGATGCAGGTTTCACCCAAGATGCCCGAAGAGATTCGAACCGTGCGATAAGGAGGAGCCGAAGCTCGTGGAGGTGGAGGAGGGCAGGTTCGTGGCCTGCCATCTTATCGCCAGTAGGACATCCTAGGTGAGAGTCATGCTGATAGAGGTTAGGGGTCTAAAGAAGTACTTCCCTGTGAGGAGGGGCTGGTCGGACATCCTAAAGGGGAGGAAGCAGAAGTTCGTTAAGGCTGTCAACGACCTCAACTTCACGATCGAGGAGAATGAGGTCTTCTGTCTAGCAGGGGAGTCCGGATGCGGGAAGAGCACTACAGGTCGTCTCCTAGTCAGGCTGTTAGAGCCGACTGAGGGTCAAGTCATATTCGAGGGGAAGAACATCTACGACATACCCAAGAAGGAGTTCAAGGAGTATAGGAGGAAGATGCAGATAATCTTCCAGGACCCCTACGAGTCCTTGAACCCCAGGATGACCATTTATGACCTAGTAGAGGAACCTCTCCGCATACATGGAGTTAGAAGCGAGGAGGAGAGATTCGATTTGGTCTACCGGGCCTTGAAGGACGTGGGTCTGGAGCCCCCCGAGGACTTCATGATAAGGTATCCTCACCAGCTCTCCGGAGGGCAGAGGCAGAGGGTAGCCATAGCTAGAGCGTTAATACTGAACCCTAAGTTCGTTGTCGCTGATGAGCCGGTTAGCATGTTAGATGTGTCTATAAGGGCTGGGATACTGAAACTCATGCTCGATCTAAAGGAAAAGTACGGTCTCACCTACCTCTTCATAACCCACGACCTATCCGTGGCCTATCACATGTGCGACAGGCTCGCAATAATGTACCTAGGGAAGATAGTGGAGCTGGGACCGGCTGACAGTGTGATACTAGACCCCAAGCATCCTTACACGAAGGCTCTAGTCGAAGCAGTTCCCAAGGGTCAGGTGGATTACAGAAGGAAGTTGAAGGAGGTCCCGATAAGAGGAGATGTACCCAGCCCTATAGACCTGCCGAGCGGATGCATATTCCATCCAAGATGTGTGGAGGCGTTCGAACCGTGCGATAAGGAGGAGCCGAAGCTCGTGGAGGTGGAGGAGGGCAGGTTCGTGGCCTGCCACCTCTACCGTTGAGTCCCCGGCAGGCGATATTAGAAAGCCGTACTCTAGAGAGGGATATTTGATGTCAGGCCTCTGGCAGTGCATAACCCCCCTAATAGATTCCTAGACATATTTCCTCTCCTCTCGAGGACTTCAATACCTCAGCTGCTAGCTTGAAGGCCGGCCACGTGAATACAGCCCCTGACATCACGAGTCCAGTCCGGGAGATGGTTTACCGCCGAACTTGATTGGTCCCCCAGCACGATTAAGTTATTTGACCCTAGGAACCCTGAGTGATATCATGTGCAGGAGTTACGAGGAACTCTACAAGGAGGCCATCGAGCTGACGAAGAGGTTAGTCAGTATCCCGAGTGTGATCGGAAACGAGCGGGAGATATCGGAGTTCTTATCTGATTGGTTGACGGACAAGGGGTTGATAGCAAGGAGGGACGAGGTCGGGAATGTTATATCTGTCAGCGGCGAGGGCCCCCTCTACCTCCTCTACAACGGTCACATGGACACCGTGCCTCCCCAGCCGGGGTGGACCCGGGACCCCTTTGATCCAGTAATAGAGGAGGATAAGCTCTACGGCCTTGGGAGCTCGGACATGAAGGGTGGACTAGCTGCCATGGCCGTCGCTTACGCGGAGCTGGCTAACTGCACTGATCTTCCACTGATTTACACAGCAGTAGTGAGGGAGGAAGGGGGTGATGAAACCCCTGATAATATGAGAGGTGCCCTTCACCTCGCCAAGACATTCCTGCAGGGGAAGAAGGCCGTGGGGATAGTGGGTGAGGGTTCCGTCGATAGGGATGGGAGGCTCATCATCAGGATAGGCCATAACGGTAAATTGAGAATGAGGGTCAGGGTTAGAGGGATAGCGGGTCACGGATCTAGGCCTGATTACGCTGTAAACGCCATTTATCTGGCCATGGAGATAGTGAGGGCCTTCAAGGAGAGCTACGACTATACGAACCCGATCAAGATACCCAAGGTGACGTTGGACAGCGAGATAAGACCTCCTCTCTCGGTCAACATATTCAAAGCCGGTGAGGCGATAAATCAGATACCTAACGAGGCTGAATTCCTAGTAGACAGGAGGGTGGTCTACGGGGAGGACATAGAGGAGTTGAGAAAGCGCTATTCCAGCCTAGTGGAGCACATCATCGGAGGGCTGAGGCAGGAGTTGGCTCCGAGGCTTGGGGAGCTTGGCAGGGACATCGGGGCAGATATCGAGGAGGTGGGCATGAACAGGCCGCCCTATATGCTGCCTGATACCAGAGAAGCCATTAAATTGCTAGATATCGCGAAGAAAGTTGTGGAGAGCATAGAAGGAAGGGTGGATCTCTCTTATGGAACCGGATATACCGATGCTGAGATACTATGGTCCTTCGCAGGCATTCCCTCGATAATACTGGGGCCAGGAGCGAGGGCGCATGTCCAAGATGAATACTTGGATTTGGCCCCTTTGAAAAAGGTTGTGAGGGCTTACATGGATATACCGAGGCTCATGTTTCAGTAGCC
>JACXSR010000138.1:0-5331 GCA_035319845.1 Thermoproteota archaeon | reverse complement strand
TCTAGCCATCCTCGGTGTCGCTCTCTTCGTAAGAGGATACTTTGGAGGGTTGGTCGTGACCCTCTTGGCAGGTTCCGCTCCTATGTTAGCCCTATTGGTGGATGCAACGGTAGGATGGCCTTCAGCTGCTGTCGCTGAGTCTGCCGGCATTACGATAATCGGGGTATCTCTCCTCATAATCACCTTACACTACCTGAGGGAGAAGTAGGAACTCTCTCATTCATCGTGGGACCGCGGGGTTCCATCACGAAGGTGGAGGTCAATGGTTTCCATTAAACACTTCCCCCACACCACGTTTATCCCGGCCTTCAAACAATCTTCGATAGCATCTTCATCCTCGGAGCCCGGTTGAAACCATATCATTCTCACTCCCAACCCTATGGCCTCTCTCACCACTTTCCTGGCTACTTGAGGGGGAACCACGATATCCACTATATCTGGTTTCTCCGGGAGGCTCCACAGATCAGGATAGGCCTTGTCACCATCTATCTCTTCAGCTCTCGGGTTTACCGGATATACCCTCCGATAGTATCTCTTGAAAAATCGATACAGCTTAAAACCCCACTTTCCCGGGTTTCTAGAGGCCCCTACCACGGCGACGCTACTATCCCTTCTGAGGAAGGGTTCTACGTCCACGGAATCACCTCATTCAAGCTCCTTCAAGATCCTCCTGACAGCCTTTAGCCTCTTCTCTAGGGACTTCATCTCCCTCCTGAGCTTCCATATCCTCCACTTCACGGCTATCCTCTTTAGAGGATTGACCTTCTTCGATGAAAGCGCCTCAACTATGTTCCTCCTATCCTCTATCGCAGCATCCAGTATGAGCTCTACTTCCATTGCTTCCATCCTGTAGGGTTCCAAGTCCTCCTCTAGGAGGCCCAGCTCTCTCTCATATTCATCCCTGAGCAATTGATATACAGCCTCGTCCATTACCTCCTTTCTATTTTCTAATGTGCGGAGCAGCTCCCTCATTTCATTCCTCCTCCTAACTAAGTCCTTAACGACATCCGACCTCAGTCTGGCGGGAGGCAGGGACCATATCTCCTGAGATCTGACCGAAATTCTCTTGGCTCTTCTCTGTTTAGCCCTTACCTTGGACTTAGTGGTTTCCTTAATCTCCCTCCTCTTACGGATCCTCCCCTTATCCTCTTTGACCTCCTTCACCTCCATCGGATACTTTTCAACATCACTCTCTGATTCGGAAACCGTGATCTCCGTTTGGACGGAGAGGAACCTCACCACCTCCTGCAGGCTAGGCGGTGGTCGAGGCTTTGGGCTTGGAGTGGAACCGAGGTGGGCGCTCTTGACACTGCCTACCCTCACGAAACCCGATTTAAAGGTGAAAGGCCCCTCCACATAAGCCACTCCCCTCTCAAGGCTGCTTATTCTCGAAGCCACATCTCTGCTGAGGCCCAAATACTGGATTACAGCGGACAGATCTCTAGAGTACTCAACTCTTAAAATGATCTTATTTTCCGCCTGGCTAAGTAGAGTTTTCGAGACTAACTGGGGTCTCTGGGTAGAGAACATGAGTCCTATACCCTTTTTCCTCCCTCTAGTTGCTAGAGTGTTTAACCACGTCAGTGTCTCCATCGCCCCCTTACCTAATGTACTACCAGCTCCTTTTTCAGGTGCCAGCTCCTTAGCTTCATCGACGACCATCAGGAACCCATCAGAGCTACCTATCTTCATTAGATTCTCAATAATCTTGGCTGCCAATTTGGTCGAAGTTTCCGGCTTGTACTTGGACATATCGAGGATGAAGCTGACTCCTTTGACAGCTACTTGAGCTAATCTGCTGGGAGAAACCTTTGCTAGGTCCACATCCCCATCAGGGGATATTATCAGCATATCGAACACATCAGCCAATGAAGTGTGCTCTCCCTCCGGATCTATAATACCTACGGGATAACCCCTCTCCAGTAGCTCCTCAACTACTTTCCTTATGGTCCACGATTTACCATAGCCCGTTTTAGCTATAACAGCGGTTCTTCCCGTCACCAGCTCAGCTATTTTCAGCCTGAATTCCTCTCCACTATCGATTTCCTGCCCTAGAACTATCGTATCCATCGTAGCTCACCACTCACTCGGAAATTTAAGGAGAACGCCTTGAGGTTAGGAAGATCAGGCAGTTGAATAAAATTAGGTAAATCTAAGTTAACTTCGTGAACTCTGGATTTCGCGTAACGATTTTAAGTTATACCATGCGTCAAGACATTACAATGGCGGAGCTCCCCTCTAGGGAGGCCTGAAATATGAGAAAGATGTTCTTGTTGCCGATCCTGTCCATAGCCGCGCTGACACTGGCGTTCGCTTTACTGCCCGTGCTGGCCAATCCTGGAGAAGTTGGTTTCGGTGACGCTCAGAGCGTCGAGGTATCTGCACAAGAAGTTCTGGCCAAAGTGAGTCCGGAGACGAAGGCCTGTCTGAATTGCCACGCGGATCCCAACACAGTTAAGATGCAGGTCCCGTACTACGACTGGTTAAGAAGTAAGCACGCTTGGCACACTCCAGACGAACTAGAATCATATTACAGGAACATCTTTGGAGAGGATGCCAACTTGGATAGTAAGTTCAAGGGATATCCCTACGTCGTAGGTTGCTACGAGTGTCACGGCATGTTCGCTGATTCCGACAGGCCTGACGTTGTTGATCACAATGGCTATAAAATAGTGGTCGATGTAACCCCGAAGGACTGCCAGCAATGTCACTACAAGGAAACCAAGGAGATGAGCTGGACTAAGCACGCGTTCGCCGCACTCAACGCAAACCTGAAGCCATGGTACACCCTCGTGCTCCAGAAGACCTATGGGGATGCCGCTAAGGCAGAATATGACAAGCTGTTTAAGGACGTGGTTGAGTGGCCGTTCTTCAAGAAGTACGCGAAGGACTTCTACAACGGGGACGAGAAAGCAGTGAATGCAAGTAAGTACTACTTCTACGGTGACAAGTTCAAGTTCGTCTCGACCCTCTATCCCTCTCACGGAATGCTCACCCACGAGGTGCCTAATCTGACCGCCAACTATCTGGGCATAGATTATCACTTCATCATGGAGCATCCCAAGTACAACAACTCATACGTGTACTTGGCCTGTATGGAGTGCCACGGCTCCGCGGTACTGCCTGCTAAGCCAAATGCGATAGTGGGTGTCGATGCGCCTTATGCTAGAGTGGACGGCACTCCCGATATGGTGCTCCTTGGATGGCCCAACAACGGCGCCGGAAGGATAAATCCCGACGGGAGCTTGGGCAGCTGTGCCACATGCCATACTAGACACACCTTCAGCATGGAGGAGGCTAGGAAGCCTCACACCTGTGGACAGTGTCACCTTGGATACGACCATCCACAAATTGAGATCTACGAGGAGAGCAAACACGGTAACATATACGATTCTGAGGGAGAATCTTGGAACTACACAAACTTGCCTTGGGTTCCAGGAGTCGATTTCAGGGCTCCGACCTGCGCCACCTGTCACATGAGCCACCTCGCTGACAAGAACGGCAAGATAATAGTGCCAGGGACCCACGACCTCGGAGCTAGGCTGACTTGGGAGATACAGGCCAAGTGGAGCTTCGGTCAGACTTATTACCCTGATCCGCTGAATAACAAATTCGATAAGAAGAGACCCGACTGGAAGAACCCGCTTACCATGGGTAACGCTGCTCTCTCCTCCCCAGACAATCCAAGGGGCAGGATGATGTCCGTATGTAAGAGCTGCCACTCCAGTGACTGGGTGTACTCTTACTTCACTTGGTATGATAGCGTCAACATGGATTACAACATAACGTGGAAATACGCTATCGATATGCTCAAGAAGGCCTATGAACAGGGTATACAGGAGGATAGGAAGGGACAGAGCATAATGAACAGAAAGGCCCTGGGAGATGACACAGATGAGTACATGGAGATCATGTACTATTACATATGGCACCACGACGGAAGGAGGTGGAGGATGGGAGCCTCCATGATGGGTCCTGACTACACACACTGGCTCGGCATAGTCGACACGGTCATGGACAAGCTCGGAAGGATGTCCGCGTACTACGAGACTCAGCTCAAGATAAAGCAGCTGGAGAGTAAGGTAGAGAAGGCTACTGGGACTGGCATCGGTGCGGGAATGAACATGTTCACCTTCATAGCGACCGTGCTCTCCCTCGTGGCTATCGTACTGGTCCTCATCGACATTCTGGTAAGGAGGAAGAAGTAAGTTAGAGGAGCTAAACTCCCCCCAACAACATTTTTTATTCACGGCGTGAGGGATCTCCCAATGAGAAAGCTAGTAGCGGCGTTGGCTGTTACGTCACTGGTGGATGCTGCTACCCTGTGGGTTTCCCAAGTATCAGGTCCGTTCCCGTCGGTTGTTCCCCTAGGAAATCCGACAGCATATAGAAACCTATACGTACATGTCCCAATTTCCGTGTCCACATATCTCCTCTTCACATCAGGCTTCCTTCTGGCGCTTGCCTACTTACTAAGGGGAAGCAGCTGGATGGAAGCAGCAGCTCATTCCTTCATCGTAGCGGGCCTCGTGATGGGTTTCTCCACCTTAGTTACTGGGATGATATGGGCGTCCGAATCATGGGGTTCGCCATGGAACTGGGACCCGAGGGAAACTGGGGTCCTCTTCATGTTCCTCGCCTTCCTCGTCTATCTAGCCGTTAGATCTAGCATAAAGGATCCCGACGTGAGGCCGAAGGTCTCTATGGCCTTCGCCGTTGCTGCCTACGCGACAATTCCCCTCAGCTTCGTGGTTCCCTATCTAATGCCCAGTTTACACCCCACCATGCCCGAGACCAGCATGTTCGTCAGGGGAGGACTTACTCCCCTCATCTTCGGGGGAAGGATCCTACTGGTCTCGCTGGAGGCCATACTCCTAGCCCTTCTCATGAGGTCCGGAGGCGCTGGGAGGGCGAAACTCGCGGTCATACCGGTCGTCTTAGTCGCGCTACTATTAGTTGCAACCCAGATTCCCCCTAACTTGGCCGGGGGCACGGGAGGAACGTTCAAGGTTCAGGTGATCTCCGGCACCGTGGTGAATGGGACCCTCCATCTGGAGGTGAGATCCTCTCAAGGGAAGTACGAGCTTCTTTACGACGGAAAGCCACCGATAAATCCGCTCTTTGTCTCGTTCGGTGGTGAGAAAAGGCTGACCCTGGAGAAGCACTGGCTGTTGGTCGAAGGGAGGGTCAAGGACGGTAAGATAGTGGCCAGCAGCCTCAGACTGATACCTTATTGGGGGAACGCCGTGAATTCCCTGATATACGCGCTAACCCTTTTGACCCTCGCTTACCTGGCTGGGAGGGGGAGAAAATGAGGGGAGTGATACTGGC
>JACXSR010000196.1:0-5403 GCA_035319845.1 Thermoproteota archaeon | reverse complement strand
TGGGACTTGGCTTCCTAGTCGTTGAGATCTCACCCAATCCGAAGACCGCCAACGAGGCCGTGGTAACAGTTGGGATAATGATACAGTTCATATCCGGGCTTTACTTTCCCTTGGAGTTCCTTCCCGGCCCACTCAGAGCTGTGGCGGAGGCAATCCCCTTCACTTGGGCCGTGAAGGCCCTAGATGGGCTGCTGGTGATGGGGAAGGGCTTGGAGTCCATCATGGGGCCAGTCACATATCTGGTGGCGGCCGCCGCGGTGTTCACATCGATGGCGGTGCTCCTCTTCCCGAGGTGGGCTAAGATCGAGTAGCTACGGGAGGGTTTTCCGGTTGGTCGCTAGGGGACCCCGCGAGCTCCTCCACGGACCCCAATCGGCCATCCAAATTAATTAGATATAAATTTTTAACAGTTTAATATTTTTTCGAATGTAGGTCTTAGGATGTCTCATAAGGGTCGTGATAGGGGCACACTTAAAAGAAACCGGCAGACGAAGCCCCAAGCAGGGAGGTGTCAACTTGGTAACGAGAAGGGAATTCTTGGGCATGCTGGGCGGGGGTATAGTCGGCCTCGCCGTCGGCGGTGCCCTGGGCTACACTCTGGCGCCCAAGGGACCCTCACCCGAGGAGATGGCTGGAAAGCTACCGGGCGTTCCCTCTGAGCCCCTGAAGATAGGAGGGATGTGGTTCCTCACCGGCAAGTTCGGGACTTACGGTGACATGGCCAAGAAGGCCCTCCAACTTGCCGTCGATGAGATCAACGCCTCCGGTGGCATCTTGGGTAGGAAGGTGGAGATCACCCTGAAGGATGAGGCCGACAGGCAGAACGTCCTCCAGAACATAAGGAAGATGGTGGAAGAGGAGAAGGCCGAGTTCCTCATCGGCATAGATAGCAGTGGTGACGTCTTGAAGCTCGCTCCAGTCGTCGAGGATGATCTGCATGTGGTAACGGTGATAACCCACGCTGCCACGCCCAAACTGACCGCGTGCAACAAGCTCCATTACGTGTTCAGGATAAGCATGTACGAGGAACCCATTGACGTGGCTGCGGCCAAGCTGGTGGCAGAGAAGTTCCCGGATGTGAAGAAGGTAGCCAGCATCGGGCCTGACTACGCATACGGCTACGACTCCTGGGCCATATTCAGCTCCAACCTGAAGAAGCTGCTGCCAGGGGTGGAGATGGCCGAGCCCATGTACTCCAAGCTGGGCACCGAGGACTTCAGCAGTTACATAGATAAGATGCTGGCCTACGAGCCCGATCTGGTGTTCAGCAGCCTGTGGGGCGGAGACGCAGCCACCTTCGTGAAGCAGGCCGTTTCCAAGGGTCTCTTCGACAGGATAAAGTACTACCTGAACCCCATGTTGGGAGCCACGGACACGCTGAAGGCCATAGGCGATGGGAACGTTCCGACCAAGGCCCAGGTCTGGGGGAGCGGGAGGTACTGGTTCCTCTACCCGCCTCACGACGTGTGGCCCCTCAACAAGTCCTTCGTGGACAAGTTCAAGTCGAGGTACGGGGAGTACCCGCCTTACGTCTCCGCCACCAGCTACACTGCCGTATATGCCCTCAAAGCGGCGATAGAGAGGGCGTACGTCATGAAGGGCGCGTGGCCCGGGCAGGACGATGTGGTGGCGGCCATGGAGGGTCTGGCCGTCGCGGGACCCATGGGACCCGTCGCGATGAGGGAGGATCATCAGGGAGTCTACTCCGTCTTCTGGGGCAGGCTGGCCAAGGGAGCCCCGAACTACCCGCATCCCATCCTCACCGACATACAGGTGTTCGACTTCGGGGAGGTCTTCCCCGCCCCCGGCCAGACGGCCGTCAAGTGCTGAAATCCTCCCCCACTTTTTCCGGGGTGTCTCCATGGATGTGGGCTTACTGGCCGCGCAGGTATTCAACGGACTCGTCTACTCCTCCATACTCTTTCTAGTCTCCTCGGGATTGACGCTCATCTACGGCATAATGAACGTGTTGAACTTGGCCCACGGGAGCCTCTACATGCTGGGCGCCTACCTGGGTATAACCATAGTGGTTTACGCCCTAGGAGGGACGCCCCTCGCCTACTTGGTTGCCTTTCTCCTGGTACCTCCAATGGTGGGCCTGGTGGGCGCCCTGCTGGAGAGGACCCTGATAAGGAGGACCTATCCCATGGGTGAGGAGTACCAGCTCCTGCTGACCTTCGGCCTCATACTGGTGTTCGATGATTTGGTTAAGATGGTGTGGGGCGCCGCCTACATCAACTTCCCCGATCCCAACTCCTTCTTGGGCGGGCTGAGGTTCGGAGTGTACACCCTCCCCTTGTACCACGTCATCCTAATCGTACTGGGATTCGCGGTCTTCCTCGGTCTATGGACCTTCTTCAGCCGCACCTTCACCGGCAAGGTGATGAGGGCCGCGGCAATGGACAGGGAGATAGTGGAGGCCATGGGCGTGGACGTCAACAGGGTCTTCGTCTCCTCCTTCTTCCTAGGGAGTCTGCTGAGCGGGCTCGGAGGGATCAGCGCGGGCCCCCTGTACACCGCCAGCCCCGGAATGGGGACGGACATAATAGTGTACAGCTTCGCGGTCATAGTCATAGGGGGGATGGGTAGCATCGGAGGGGCCATGGCCGGCAGCCTCATCGTCGGAGTGCTCCGCTCCTTGGCGATCTCCTTCTACCCGCAGCTTGAGATAGTGATAGTCTTCGTGATAATGGCGGCCGTACTCCTCATGAAGCCCACGGGACTCTTTGGCAGGCCTGAATTCGAGAGGAGGTGATCCGATGGCTGGTGAGGGAAAGGAGCAGGAGGTGAGCATGGAGACCGTGGTGGTAGTGCTGGGGATCATCCTTCTCGCGCTGGTGCCCCTAGCCGGGAGGCACATGACCCACCTCGTGGCATCAGCCCTCCTCCTCGCCCTAGCCGCCACGAGCTTCAACCTCCTCTTCGGTTACACGGGACTGCTCAGCTTCGGCCACGCCCTCTTCTGGGGTGTTGGAGGATACACGGTGGCAGTCATGATGGCTAGGTTCGGGTTCGGATACGTGGAATCCATAATAGCCGCCCTCGTCACCTCGGCAGTGATGGGAGCCATCATCGGGTTCCTGTGCGTCAGGCACACCCGCATATACTTCGCGATACTGACCTTGGCCTTCGGTCAGATGTTCTATGGGATAGCTGTCAAGTGGGACTTCCTGGGCGGCAGCGATGGGATATACGGCCTTCCAAGGCCCCTTAACTCCCTCGAGCTGTACTACTACGTGGTGTTGGCAATGGTCCTGCTGAGCCTCTACGTGCTCAGGGTGATCACCAGATCCTCCCTGGGGCTCTCCTTCATGGCGGTGAGGGACAACGCGTTCAGGGCCGAGTTCCTAGGCATAGGGGTCAGGATGACCAGACTGGAGAGCTTCGTCATAAGCGCCACCTTCACGGGCCTCGCTGGAGCTCTTTGGGTCCTCTTGGAGACGGCGATAGGACCTGAGTCCATGTTCTGGACCCATTCAGCTGAGTTCGTCTTCGTGACGCTGCTGGGAGGTCCTAGGGTCTTTTTAGGGCCCGCGGTGGGGAGCTTCATCTACGCGTTCCTAGCAGACGTGGCCATGAGCGTGACCGAGTTCTGGCTGTTCGTGATAGGGGCTGTTCTCATAGGAATAGTGCTCTTCTTCCCACATGGGGTGCTGGGCTACCTTCTCAGGAGGTTCAGGGGGTGATGGGATGGAGATGCTGAGGACCGAGGGCGTGAAGAAGCACTTCGGGAGCGTGAGGGCCGTTGACGGGGTCTCGATAGAGGTGAGGGAAGGGGAGATAGTGAGCCTGGTCGGGCCTAACGGTGCCGGCAAGACGACCCTGCTTAACCTGATATCCGGTCTGCTGAAGCCGGACTCGGGCAGGGTCTACTTCATGGGCGAGGATGTCACGGGCATGAGGCCCAGCCAGCTCGTCAGGAAGGGGATGGCCAGGTGCTTCCAGATAAGCAACGTGTTCGAGGACCTCACAGTGCTGGAGAACCTGCTAGCTGCCGTTCACTCGATCGAGGGATGGATCTCCCCCACCAGGAGGTACGATGAAGGGAAGGCGGTGGAGAGGGCGATGGCCGTGTTGAGGGAGTTCAACCTGCACGAAAAGGCTCACTTGACTCCGAAGGAGCTTAGCCACGGGGACAGGAAGCTCTTAGATGTGGCGATAGCCTACGCCCTGAATCCCAAGATGATCCTGCTGGACGAGCCCACCGCGGCCATGTCGGTGGGTGAGAAGAGGACCACCGTGAGGGTGATAAAGAAGCTGAGAGACCAGCTTGGGGTGACCGTGCTTCTGGTTGAGCATGATTTAGACGTGGTGTACGAGGTAAGCGATCGCATAGTGGTGATGCACCAGGGAACCATACTGGCGGAGGGTAGGCCCGAGGAGGTCAGGGAGGATCCAAAGGTGAAGGAGGTGTATCTGGGATGATCGCGAGGCTGGAGGACGTGCATGTTGACAGGGGCGGGGTGACCGTCCTCAGGGGCGTGACCCTCGAGGTGGGAGAGGGAGAAGCGGTGGCCCTCATAGGGAGGAATGGAGCGGGAAAGACCACGACCATAAGGACCCTGATGGGGCTGAACAGGCCCAAGAGAGGGAGGGTCTACTTCATGGACAGGGATGTGACGGAGGCGCCTGCCCACGAGAGGGCCAAGATGGGAATAGGGTACGTGCCCGAGGGCAGGCGCATACTGCCGGACCTCACGGCCTTGGAGAATCTGGAGGTGGCCTACGGCGGTAAGGTGCCGGGGGACACGCTGGAGTGGCTTTTCCAGTTCGTCCCCGACCTGAAGAAATTTCTGGACAGGAAGGGATTGTACCTGAGTGGTGGGGAGCAGCAGATGCTGGCCGTCGCGAGGGGACTGGTGAGGAGGCCCAAGCTCCTCCTGCTGGACGAGCCCTTGGAGGGCTTGGCCCCGAAGATAGCGGACAGCATAACGAGGACGCTGAAGCAGATAAGGGATGAGGGCTTCAGCATGCTCATCTCGGAGTCGGGGATAGTGAAGAGGCTGGAGGGGCTCGCCACCAAGGCATACGGGATAGACAGAGGGGAAATAGTGTATGAGGGTACTCTAGAGGGTATACTGGAGGACGAGGTCGCGAGAGCGAGGATATGGGGTGTATGAGAGGGGATAAGGCCATATAACCGAGTAACCCCTTTCTTCTCTTTTTTTGGGGGGGTTGACTAGAGCACGTCCTCTGCATCATGTGACGACCCGCGCACTCCACATGAGCATCCTACTCCAAAAATGCCTCCAATGTTCTGATTGAATCCTATCGACTCCAATCCTGTTAGGTCATCCTCGTGTCCGTAAGTGGCATCTGCCAGTTTACCGGCCTTCCCTAGGACGGGATCAATTCTTCTTATCCTCTGCCTTCTATTGATAATTTATTTATTTGTCTTAATGT
>JACXSR010000134.1:0-5456 GCA_035319845.1 Thermoproteota archaeon | reverse complement strand
TCCCCCCACCCTCCTCTCCATGATCTCGATGGCACTCTGGGCAGCGCTGGCCGGGTCGGTCCCGTGTGAAATGAGTTCCAGTGCTGTCTTTGAGAGGACCACCTTCATTATGGACTCACCCAATCCAGTTGCGCTCGCTCCTCCAAGCATGTTGTCCGCATAAGCCCCGCTTCCAACCAGTGGCGTATCCCCGACCCTACCAGGCATTTTGAGGGGCGTTCCTCCCGTGGAGGTGGCAGCAGCCAGGTTTCCGTCCTCATCTATAGCAACCGCGCCCACCGTTGAGTACATGAACTCCCTAGCGGGGTTCACCTTCCCAGCCCTCATCTCCTCCCACTCCTTCCTGCGCCTTTCAGTCATGAAGTAGGATGGATCAGCTAGTTCTAGGCCCATGACCTCAGCTAGCCTATCGGCCCATTCTCCCACGAACATGTTGTGGTCCGTTCTCTCCATCACGACCCTAGCCAACCTGACCGGATTTTTCACCCTCCTCACCGCTGCAACAGCGCCCATTGAGAGGGAGGAGCCGTCTATGACGATGGCATCCATTTCAATGAACCCCTCGCTGTTGAGGATGGACCCCCTCCCGGCGTTGAACGTAGGGTCGTCCTCCATGTACACCACCGCCTCGACGACCGCATCCAGAGCGCTTCCCCCACTTCTCAAGACTTGAAGACCAATCTCCGCAGCTTTTTTAACTCCTTCAGCGTAGAGAGGAGCCTTATCCTCCGATATCTTACCAGCACCGCCGTGGACGATTATCCTGAATGGCTCACTCGTCCTAGGGGAAAGGAGCCGGTCCACTTTTCCACCTAGGTCATTAATCCACGAGATCTTATAAATGATCTGTCTAATCAAAAATTTTCCTTATTAATTCTGGCAAATAATGACCATCACTTTTTATATTGTATCAAGTATAATGATCACGCATCAGAGCCCTCGCTGTACAATCCTACTTGCATAGGCATCGGAAGAGGTCTCTCTGCCAGCATTTGGAACCTGAATAAGTTTCTTTTCCGATAGAACTTATATTTTAGTTGCTTGAGAAAAAAGAGGCCTTAAGGGGCCCGAGAGAGGTGTCATGGGATGAATACGAGGAACCTAGTGATAGGCCTAGTAGTAGTGATTGTGGTCATAGTGGCCGCCTATTTCGCCCTGCAAGGAGGTGCTGGCGCTCAGGAGATCAAGGTGGGGGCCCTTTACAACATAGGAGGGTTCATGGGATCTATAGATGCTCCTGCCGCTAACGGAGTCAAGTTAGCGGTCAAGCAGATAAATGAGGCCGGAGGGATAAACGGTAAGAAGATAAAACTCATCTTGATAGACACCAAATCCGATCAGACCGAAACCGCCGCGGCCGCCAAGAGGCTTGTACAGGAAGGAGTAGTCGCAATGATAGGCTACGGCGACACGAACTTCGCGAGAATAGCCGGTGAAATAGCTCAGGCGAACAAGATACCCTTCATAACCAGCGGAGCCACTCACCCACTTCTCCCGCAGTGGGTGGGCAACTACATGTTCTTGGCAGCCTTTGGAGACAACGCTCAGGCTGCTGCGGTGGCTGAATACGCTGTGAAGAAGCTAGGGTACAAGAAGGTCGTCGTCTGGGTCGATGTGGAGATGGACTTCAGCAGAGCAGTTTGCACCTACTTCGTCGATGCCTTCAAGCATTACACGGGAGATCCCAACTCGATAGTGTACATAGACACATTCCACACCAATGACAAGGACTACTCGGCTCAGATAGCTAGGCTGAAGGACAAGCTGAAGTCTGAGAAGATCGACGCGATCTACATAGGGGCCACTCCTGGTAATGTGGGCCTCATCATAAAACAGATAAGGGATGCGGGGATAGACCTTCCCATACTCGGGGAGGACGGATTCGACACCCCCGAGATGGTCAAGGTAGCCGGGAAAGCCGCTGAGGGTACGATTTTCGCTACTCACGTCTCGCTGGATGTGCCGCCCAATGACAGGGTGAAGAAGTTCATAGAGGCCTATCAGAAGGAGTACGGCAGGAAACCCGAGAACGCCTTCGCAGCCCTTGGTTATGACGCGATGATGCTGTTAGCTGAGGCCATAAAGAAGGCTGGGAGCACCGACCCCACCGCAATAAAGAATGCGTTGGAGCAGATAAAGGGCTTCCCCGCTGTCACCGGTACCATAACATATTCTCCACAGAGCCACGTGCCCCAGAAAGCCGTGTCAGTCCTTCAGGTGAAGAACGGGAAGTTCGTGACCTTGGAGCAACTCACGCCCGAGTACATGCCTCCAGCTGAGCTTGCCCTGAACCCCATACCTTAAACCTCCCCTACTTCCTTTTTATAGGGTGATTTCTTGTCCCTCTTGGAAGTCAGGGGACTGACCAAGAGGTTCGGTGGACTCTTGGCGGTGGACGATTATCGATTAGACCTTCCAAAAGGGGAGATTTACGGCCTGATAGGTCCCAACGGGGCCGGTAAGACCACGGTATTTAACCTCATAACCGGCTACATCAAGCCGGACGGTGGCTCCGTCAGATTCGAGGGCAGGGACATAACTGGCTTCCCACCCAACAGGGTCTCGGAGCTGGGCATAGCTAGGACCTTTCAGAACCTCCGTATATTCAGGAGGCTTACCGTCAGGGAGAACCTTCTGATAGGGAGGCACAAGTCCTTCTCCTATTCCCTCTTGGATGCGATACTCATGGACGCTAAGTACTCCAACGAGGAGGAAGAGGGAGATAGAGAGATCCAAGAGGTTATGAGAGAGCTCGAAATTCATGAATACGCTGATAGACTCGCGGGCGAGCTCCCTTACGGAATACAAAGGTTGGTCGAGATAGGGAGAAGCCTCCTCACGAAACCGAAGCTGCTCATGCTGGACGAGCCCACTGCGGGCATGAACCCGAAGGAGGCGGAGGAACTCATATTCAAGGTCAGGGAGATAAAGGAGAGCTTTGACCTCACCGTCCTCATCGTCGAGCACAGGATGAGGGTGATTCAAGGACTCTGCAGCTGGGTTCAGGTACTGGATCACGGCAGGATAATCGCGGAGGGGACCTACGAGGAGGTGGTCAGGGATCCGAAGGTAATAGAGGTCTACTTGGGAGGGACCTGAATGGCCCTTTTGGATGTTAAGGATCTGTTCGTGAGTTACGGTCCGTTGGTCGCCGTCCAAGGGATAAGTTTCCGAGTAAAGAAGGGCCAGGTGGTGAGTCTGCTTGGGAGCAATGGAGCCGGAAAGACGACCACCCTCAGGGCCCTCTCCGGGACCATAACCCTAGTAGGAGGGAAGGTGACGAGGGGCACCATATCCTTCGAGGGTAGGGAGATAACAAAGGCCCCGCCTCACAAGAGGGTAAGGATGGGCATCTCCCTGGTCCCCGAGGGCAGGAAGATATTCCACAGGCTCACGGTCTACGAGAACCTTGTCGTCGGTGGCTACACGGCGAAGGACTTGGAGGACAGGCTGGAGTTCGTCTACCAACTCTTCCCCATCCTCAAGGAGAGGAGGAATCAGATAGCTGGCTCCCTAAGCGGGGGAGAACAGCAGATGCTCGCCATAGCAAGAGGACTGATGAGCGACCCCAAACTCCTTCTACTGGATGAACCCTCCCTAGGTCTGGCTCCTAGGGTGGTGGATGTCCTCTACGACGCTATCTCGAAGATTAACGAGGAAGGAACCACGGTGCTCGTAGTTGAGCAGCATGTCAAGAAGGCGCTCACTCACTCCCACTACATCTACGTGATACAGACCGGTAGGATCATCGCGGGCGGGGAGCCGGAGGAGGTCCTCTCCATGGACATGGTGAAGGCCTACTTGGGGTGATGCTATGGTCAGCGCCACGTACATATTGGATCTATTCATAGGGAGCTTCGTCCTCGGAAGCATGTACGCCCTCCTCGCGATAGGCATGAGCATAATTTACGGGATACTCAGGCTCATCAACTTCGCTCACGGCGCCATGCTGATGGTCGGCGCCTATTTCTATATCATGTTCCTAGCCATGGGGCTCGATCCTGTGACCTCTCTTCCCCTCTCGATGGCGTTAGGCGCTGCGTTGGGAGTGGCGATAGACTTCTTCGCCTACAGGCCGCTTAGGGGAGGACCGGAGCTCTCCATGCTGATCACATCACTTGGAGTCTACATATTCTTGGAAAACCTCGTGAGGATCATAGCCACCCCGCAGCCTAGAGTGTTCCCACTTCCCGAGTTCCTAAAAGGAGTGTACAGGTACGGAGATTTCTCGGTGAGGGTCATAGAGATCTTCACCATAGTCTCCACGCTTATCTTGTTCGCAGCTTTGGTCCTCTTCTTCACCAAGACGAAGGTGGGCATAGCCATGAGGGCCACAGCAGATGACTTGGAGGCCAGTGTCCTCATGGGAATTGACGCGAACCGCATCATAATGGTCGCGTTCGCCCTAGCCTCTATGGTGGCTGCGCTGACTGGCTTTCTGTGGGGGGGCATGTACGGTCAGGTGGACCCCACCACCGGATTCATGCCCGGCGTGAAGGCCTTCATCGCCGCCGTGGTGGGAGGTATTGGCAGCCTGACCGGCTCGGTACTGGGGGGTTACATCCTCGGCTACGCGGAGATCTACTCGGTCGGCCTCCTTCCACCCGAGTACTCCGGACTCAGGGACGGAATCTCATTCCTGATCCTGATACTAATACTCCTGATCAGGCCTTACGGCCTCTTCGGCAGGGAGGTGGAGCGCGTATGAGGGAGGCCAAGAAGGTCCTTCTGACCGCCTTGGCGGGAGCTGTCTTCCTACTGCTGATCGACAACCTCGCCTCTGGCTACCACAAGTACCTGATAGAACTCATGGGAATATACGCGATCCTCACGGTGAGCTTGGGGCTGACCAACGGCTTCACCGATGTCTTCAGCTTGGGTCACGTGGGCTTCATGGCGGTCGGAGCCTACACTGCCGCTCTACTGACCTTCCCATTGGAGAAGAGGCCCAGTTACTTCCCCGAACTTCCCGAGATGCTGAAGAGCATCTACCTGCCTTATCCAGCTGCCCTCATAGTTGGTGGACTCTTGGCCGCAGCGATAGCCTTCGTCATAGGCTTCCCCGTGCTGAGGTTGAGGGGTCACTACTTGGCTGTCGCTACTCTGGGATTCATGGCCGTCGTGTACTCCCTCCTCCTGAACTTGGAGCCCATAACGAGAGGAGCCTTGGGGATAAGCGGCATCCCCGAGTACACCAACATATGGTGGATCTACCTCTGGCTGGGCGCTACCGTCTACGTGACTTGGAGGATAGTGGACTCCTACCACGGCAGGGCGATGATAGCTATCAGGGAGGACAGTGTTGCCGCTCAGAGCCTCGGCATAGACACATTCAGGTACAGGCTCACCGCCTTCGTGATAGGAGCGTTCTTCGCGGGGGTTGCTGGTGGTCTCTACGCTCACCTGATCACACTGATAGATCCCAGGGCTTTTTCCTTCGTCCTCACCTTCAATGT
>JACXSR010000007.1:0-5471 GCA_035319845.1 Thermoproteota archaeon | reverse complement strand
AGAAAATAGAGGACTCAACGAGACTGGCCATATTACCTCCATGAATATCCGTAGGGAGGAATATGTAAACATGATTGCCTAAAACGTTCTAGAACGTTTCAATACGTTCCAAAAATGGTGAGAGGGAGTTTTATAGTGGAGGGAGCTCAGAAATTGGCTTTTATCTCTTCAGCCACCTTCTTGGCCTTGTTCAGCACGTCAGTGTAGAGGTTATTACCGTGAGAATCTATGGCGACCATGGTTGGGCCGAAGTTCTCTACTTCTACGACCCACATTGCCTCTGGAGTGCCCAAATCTAGCCAGTGGACATCGACTACTCTCTTCACAGCGCTTGTAGCCACCGCTGAAGTGCCACCCGGGTAGGCCAAGTAGGCGGCACCGTATTCCTTCATCCCCTGAGTGGTCTTCTCGAACATACCTCCCTTGCCTATTATCAATCTGACCTTGAACTCCCTGATGAAATCCGCCTCTACGCTCTCCATTCTAGCGCTGGTCGTTGGTCCGAACCCGAATATCTTCCACTCGCCGTCTATCTTCTTAACTATGGGGCCACAGTGATAGAGGGCCATTCCCTCCAAGTTAACCGGGATTTTATCCTTCTCTCCCTTAGCTGCGAGTTCTAGGGCCCTCCTATGTACCTGATCTCTCCCAGTTATTATTATCCCGTCCAGATAGACGATATCACCCACTTTCAGTTTCCTAACATCCTCCTCGGACACGGGAGTCTTCAACCTGTACTCGGCCATAAGATCACCTCCTCATGGGGGAACCAGCAACTTCATGTTTCCGTTGCTGTCAAACACCGCTTCTGACCTTCTGAATGCCCAGCATTGAGTGTTCACCCCTACGGGAAGGCTAGCTGGATGCTTGTGAGCCCATTCTATCTTGACGCCCAAGGCGTAGGTCTTTCCACCCAAGCCCATCGGTCCCAGTCCCAGTGAGTTTATCTTCTCCAACAGCTCCTGCTCTATCTCAGCTAGCTTGGGATCGGGATTGGGCTCATCCAGTCTCCTGAAGGTGGCCTTCTTCGCGAGCTTCAGAGCCATGTCAGCGCTGCCTCCCACGCCGACGCCCACCACTATGGGAGGGCAGGGCTTCGGGCCGGCATCGATCATCGCATCTATGACCGCTCTCTTTATCCCCTTCAATCCCAGTACCGGGCTCAGCATGTAGAGCTTGGATGTGTTCTCACTGCCTCCCCCCTTGGCTAGATATATTACCTTCATTTCGGAGCCGGGGACCATTTCCAAGTGAATTATCGGTACATACCTTCCAGTATTATCGCCTGAATTCTTATAGGTCCAAGGATCCACGGCATTAGGTCTGAGGGGTATCTCGCTGGTGGCAGTCCTGACAGCGTCCTCTATTAGAGATCTAAGCTCGGATTTCAGCGGAAACTCCTCACCCAGCTCGATGAAGAAGGTAGGAGTTCCGGTATCCTGACACATGGGTAGTTTAGTCTTTCCAGAGACCTCTATGTTTCTGAGAATCGCCTCCAAGTTGGCTTTGGCTACAGGGTTATCCTCAATCTCGTACGCCCTCTGAAGGGCCTCCTTTACATCCCTTGGGACATTAAAAGCCGCCTCCCTCATCATGGTCACTATACCACTCTTGATAGATTCTTTCAAATCCGTCATAGGGGAAACCCCCGCCAAGGAAGCGGGAGGTAAATTATTTAACGGTTTATGAATGCTATCGTGCTCCTTCAAGGAAAAATGGGGGTGAAAAAGGCCCTTTCTAGGAGAGATAATTCTTTAGGAGGGATCCCAGCTTCCTTATGCCTTCCTCTATGACCTCCGGTTCCATGTAGGAATAGCTCAATCTAAGAGCGTTTGTTGGACTGTGAGATGCATCCACTAGGTCGCCGCTCTCGGGGTGGAATAGATAACCTTTGAGCGGGTAGAAGGCCTGTCCGGGAACGTATAGGACATCATTGGGTATGGCCACCTCCTCCAAGAATTTCTTGGAGTCGAAATCCTCCTTCGGAGCCTCCCACCATATGAAGAATCCACCGGTGGGATCGGTTCTCTCTCCACCTGGGAATGCCTCGTCTATGGCCTTAGCCATGGCCTCGTACCTCTTCCTGTAGCCCTCCCTTACCTTCTCTATGAACTGGGGGAAATACTTCTCGTAGTACACCTTCGCGATCTTCTGAGTTATGGTGGGCGTGCAGAGGTCGTTGTAACCCTTGGCCTTGATGACCTCTTCCCTCACCTCTGGAGGCATGAGGTTGTACCCTACCCTGAGGACGGCAACTTCCTTGCTGGTGGTTCTCATGTATATGACAGTACTCCCATCCTCATCGAAGGCCCTTATGGGCCTGAGCCTCTCTCCCCTGAATTGTATCTCCCTATAGGCTGCATCCTCGACCAGATAAATACCCTTGTCCTTCGCAACATCAAGGAGCGCCCTTCTCCTGTTCTCAGGCATCGTCGTGCCTGAGGGATTGTCAGAGTCGGCTACGACATATATGAGCTTGGGTTTCCTTCCGAATTTATTTATTGCCTTATCTATCGCCTTATCCACGTATTCCGGGATCATTCCCTGCTTGTCTCCTGGGACGGCTATCACTTGACCCCGGAATTTGGTAACCACATTCACGAAGCCGAGATAAACCGGTGCGGGCACTATCACTATATCGTCGGGATTGAGAAGGACGTCTAGCAGCAGATGAATCGCCTGCTGCGACCCCGTGGTTATCAATACTTCCTTCCACCCCTCATCAGGGTCGAGATCTATGCCGTCCCTCTCTCTCATCATCTTGGCCATTACCCTTCTAACCTCCGGTAGTCCATCAGTTGGTCCGTAGTTGTAGTCCTCTATGACCTCGACCTCCCTTCCAGAGAATATACTCTCGAGTTCATGAAGGGCCAACGTGTTCAGTATCATTGGGAAAGCGCCAAGAGGGAGGACACCGGGCTTACCTCCAGCGAAGTAGTACTTTACCTTGAACTTGAGTAGTCTCCTTATTTCGGACTCAGGGATGAGCCTAGTCCAGACTGCAAATTCCACCTTGGGCCCAGCCAATAGATCACCCTTGTATTCGGCTGAGGAAAAATTTAACAGTTGTCAGGAGGATCAGTTCGTAGTTCGAGCATTGCAGTTAGTATAATTGATTAGGCTCGAAAAAGGGGAAAGGGGAAGATGTCACCTCCTCACTCTTAGGAGGTATAGAATTAGGATCAATAGAATGACTACCGCCGCTGCCAAGGCAGCGGTCATCATTGTATTTCCACCTTCAACCTCCGTTTTCTGGGTGATCGTAGTGACGATCGGAGCTCCGCTCGTAACCATGGGAGAAGACTGCGGCGCGGAGGTGGTGATCTGAGTCGGGGTTGATGAGGTTAGTGGTCCCGTTGTAGGCTTTATTTCGGTCGAAGTCATGGGTGATGTGGTGGTTTGCGTCTCTGTCACAGTTTCGCTCGCTGTCTGAGTTGAAGGCATCTCGCCCTTAACGTACACCGTTAGATAAGCCTTTTTGTACTCTACCACCTTCGAACTGTAACTGCCGGTGTCTGGATAGAACTCTATGACGTATTTGCCGGGTGTGGCGTATTCCCATGCAGTTATCTTCAGGTTAGCAGAGAAGCCGGGGCTCCTGTCGAACTCAGGAACTTCTATTTTCAACGGGCCCACCTTCACACCAGGAGCCTCCACCACCCTGTAAGCTAAGCCCACCTGGCCAGCAAAGGTCCCGCTTTCTGAGACCGTAACTGTTTGAGATTGCCCTCTTTCCAATGAAATCTCCGTGTTGGAGAGGTGTATTTCAGCTGTAGGCTTCTCGAACTCTACGTAGAGGGTAGGCGTATATCTCGACACGAGATCCCTCTTGGCCCCCTCCTTACTGTAGAAGTCTACATAGAGTCTCATCGAGTTTGAGGACCCGAAATCAGAGACGCTTACCTTGCCCACACGAGGCCTTATTATGATCCCATAGTCTTCAATGTCGCCTTCGAGAACTCTCTTCACATAATCAGTGACTAAGAAGCCGACCGAGCTACCCCTGTTAAGAGACTCGTCTACTCTTATTTTTACCTCATAATCGGGTTCTGCATATCCTCCAGGCGTCTTCCATAAGGCTTTACTGGTTCTATGAAGCCATGTAGTTTCGGAAGCGTTGAATTCCTGCCTTAATACATAAAGAAGGAGATTTATACTCTCATTCGGAGGATTTTTGACATATAACCATAATCTTGCTTGCTTTATTTTGGCTCCTGGGGGAATCTCGGATAAATTGAATTTTAACAGTGTGTTATAGGGACCTTTCAAAACTACTTTGTAGGCCACATGGCTCACCACATGCGGATCAACGACCTTAAAAGCCTCCATTCCTACCCTCAATTCACTTTCGTTAAATGATTTACAGTCTGGACATTCTTTGGCGATATAGGTATCACTAATAGGATTGAGATACATCTTAGCATCCTCTGGGGATGCTGATACCGCTACTAATGTGATAGTTAACATCAGAGAAATCTGGGCTACTATCGCTAGATAACTGAACTTAGGACCCATGCACCCCCAACTCTGTTAGAAAGGCGAAGGTGAATCTCATTAAATTAACTTTTAATAAATTGAATAAATCATCTGGGGGGTCATGGGGAAGCTCCTGACGTTTAAAAATGCAGGTCTCCTAGGATGAGGGTCACCCCTCATCGTCTATTACTTCCATATAGGGGATAGAGAAAGAAACGGGATTATCTTCTTCTCCTCATCAGTAGATAGATAGCTAAGATCCCTAGTGAGGCTGCTAGAACCCCTAATGTAATCACTAACGGACTCGCTGGCTCACTCCCCTTGGTAACGTATTCAGTGAAGACGCTCGTTGTGAGAGTCGTCCTCTCCGATTCGCTTGTAGTGAGAGTTTTGGATGTAGTAGGAGTACTGGAGCTGGAGGGCTGAGGAATGCTCGTAGCTGAGGTAGAGGAAGTTCCTATCTGTGAAGTGGTTGTTGGAAGTTGGGTCTGCTGCGGTGTACTGGTCGGAATGGTGACTTCTTCCTCTATCACGACAGTGAGGTAGGCTTTTCCGTATTCCACGACTTCAGGTCCGTAGTCTCCCGTATCGGGATAGAACTCAACCACATACTTGCCGGTGGGAGCATAGTCTCCAGCCTTTAGCGTAACATCTACGGTGAATCCTTTTTTCTTCTCGTAGTTAGACAGCCCTATCTCGAGGGGGCCTACCTTCGGACCTGGAGCTTCTACTACACGATAGGCTAAGCCCACCGTTCCGGAGAAAGTTCCCTCTTCTGATACAGATACAGTCGCGCTCTCGCCTCTCTTGAGGTGGAGTATGTTCTTGGATGTGGATAGGATGGCTGTCGGTTTAACGAATTCAATGTAGAGATCGGGTCTATACTTGGACTTCATGAGTCTCTTAGATCCCTCTAGGCTGTAGAAATCTACGTAGTAGGATATGACCTCGCCTATTCTGATGTCCCTATAAGTGAGCGGCGTTACATCAGATCT
>JACXSR010000151.1:0-5473 GCA_035319845.1 Thermoproteota archaeon | reverse complement strand
CCCGTCCATGACCCTCCTCTCCAGTTCGTTTAGTTTTCTCAACAGGGACACCTTGTCTATGCTTCCCTCAATGTAAAAGACGTCTTTCGGGAGGCTCTCAGCTCTCGAGCAGAGGAGATCCCTCCTAGCGACGATCAGGATGGGTTCCTCAAGGAGAGATAATTTCCTGATCTTCTTCTCGACGTATTCGGGCGTCCAAAAGCCCATTACCTCGACATAAACTTTCGCGGGTCCCTTTACGAGGAGGAAGTCGGGTATGAGGATGGAATTACCGGCCACCAAGGGCTCAGGTTCCCTGATGGCTCTCCAACCTCCGGCCTCCGCTATGTTGGCGAACCTCCTCTCGAGGGAGCTGTCGTACTGAGGTTCTTCGATGCCCTCACTCGGAAACAGGTCCTTCATGCTCGAATCCACCTTGAGCAAGAGTATCCTCTTGTTCCGGGATATCTTGGCTGTGATCCTCCAGTGGGACATCGAAGTGACGTAGGGGACAAGTTTCGCCAGCGATGTGCCGTACCTCGTGGTCATTTTGAGTATGGATGCGGGGCCGCTGACCTCTATTATCACGCCCTCTTCCCCTCGCTCAGCTGTGTACATCAGACCCAGCCTCTTGAGGCTCCTCAAGAAATCCTTTACCTCCCACCCCGCAGCCTTGGTCTCTATCTTCAGGTTCAAGGCCCTGAAGAGGGATGTCTGAAGTAGGGAGAGGTTGTACTTGCGCAGGAGATCACCGGGGGAGATTTCCGGAGGCGAGATTAGCACCTGATAATCGTCCGAGTCAGCCCATAAGCTGTCCTCTAGGTCCTCCTTGGATATTCCCAGTTCGTTAGCAGCATCCTCTAGCGCCTGATCTCTCAGTTCCTCAGTGACGAAACCGCCATATTTCACATTCACGAGCCGAAACACTATTTCTCTGGCTCTCTCGGGATCCAAGACCGTCTCGGGTCTCTTGAAATGGCTCATCCTCTCAAGAAGGAGAGCAAGTCCTCTAACCAGCTTATAGTCCATTCCCATGAGTTCATACATCTCTTCTATTTCCTCGACTCTCTCGTGAATCTCGCTCAGCCGTTTTCCCCGCTGAAATGATTCTATCAGTTCCCCTGCTAGCCTGATTTCCTCGTCGGTACCCGTCGCCCAGAGGGGCAGCAACATCGACCTCCTAACCCTCGCCCTCAACAGCTGGGAGGGAAGCATCAGCCTAACCCCTTCCTCCTCCTGCTCGATATCCTGACCTCCGATGTTCCCTTCGATATCACCTCATAGAGAACAGCCCTTTTTCCCTCCCTCTTCCTGAGAATCCTGCCGAGCCTCTGGACGAATTCCCTCCTGCTGCCAGTGCCCCCGAGCACGATGCCCACCCTAGCATCGGGTACATCTATCCCCTCGTCGAGGACCTTAGAGGTCACTATCTTCGTGACGGAGCCCACTCTGAAGGAATCTAGGATGAGATTCCTCTCCCTCTGACTCGTCCTGTGTGTTATTAGGGGTATCAGGAACCTTCTACTTATCTTCTCGGCCATCTCGTTGTACTCGGTGAATATGATCACCTTGTCATCTCTATGGCTCTCCAAAAGGCTCTCCAGCACCTGAAGCTTGTTCTCGGAATTGATCGCTATCTTCCTAGCCTCATTCCAAGCAAGAAGAGCTCTTCGAGCCGCTCTGCTTGATGTACTTCTCATAACGAGCTTTCTGAAATCCTCGAGCGATCTCATGGCTATCCCGGCCTCCCTTAGGGCCTCCCTGTATTCCTTGACCAGCGCCTCGTACCTGATCCTCTCCTCATCCGTCAGATCCACCCTTATCCTGATCGTGTCAAACTCAGCTAGGTGCTCTCCGGCCAGCTCCTTGGGGGAGATTTGATAGACCACTCCGCCCACCAATGGAAAGAGGAGCACGTGCCTTCCGTCTTCCCTCTCCAATGTGGCTGTCAGTCCCATCCTGAAGGGAGCTGCAGAGTACTCAGCTATCTCAATGTAGGCCTCCGCTGCCAAATGATGCACCTCATCGAACACGAGGAACTTGAACCTGTTTCCAAGCTCTGAGGCCCTGAGATAAGCGGAATCGTATGTAATCACAGTGATCGACCTCAGATCATCCTTTCCTCCCCCCACAGCGCCGACACGTATGCCATAGGTGGACTCTATCAGATCCTTCCACTGCTTGAGCAGAGGGAGGGTGGGAACGACTATGAGGGTGGACTCCCTGAGGATCTCCATCGCCCTCAACGCTATGTAGGTCTTGCCGGCTCCCGTGGGGAGTACTATTATCCCCCTCCTCCTCTCCAACCAAGAATTGAGGGCGTCCTCTTGGTAAGGTCTCAGGGTCACCCTTTCCGTCAAATCCGGGGGAGGGAAGGGATCTAGAACCTCATCTATCGCGTGAGGCAGGCTCTCCTTTAACTCCCTGTACCTATATGCGAGGGTCCTGAGTTTACCGACTCTGGGATCGTATTTACAGTGTGGAAGCCTCCTGACTCCCTCGATCAGTAGAGTCCCCCTATCATAGGTGATCCTCACTACTACTTCCCACCGGCGGATTGTCCTCATATCGGGGAAAAAGTTTGCGAGGATTCTGGATCTGAGATCTAATTCCAAAGTTTTCTGGAGGTAATGACACACCATGAAGCATTAATCAAACCCTCTAGCCTACGGGTGGTCACCTGTGATGCATCAACGCCGATGGTTACCGCCCGGATGCTCGCCAATCACTTTAGTTGTGTCCAGTGATGAAGGAAAAATCTTCTAGGAGCTATCGGTTTTTCCGTGTGGAAACTTTATTAGTATACCTGGCTTCACCCCCTTGGGTGTTCTCATGCCTAGAAGACGATTGAACTACCCTATAGAGGCAATAGAGGGCATAGGCAAGGTGTACGCCAAAAAATTGAAGGAAATAGGGATAAAGACTGTGGATGACCTGCTCAGGGCGGGAGCTAAGAAGTCAGACAGGAAGAAGCTCGCCAAGTCCCTTGGCGTCTCGGAGAAGAAGGTCCTAGAATGGGTCAATAGGGCGGACCTCTTCAGGATACCTGGGGTCGGTGAGGAGTACTCCGATCTCCTCGAACAGGCCGGAGTGGATACGGTAGTTGAGCTCGCAAAGAGAAATCCGGATAACCTGTATGAGGAGCTAGTGAAGATCAACGAGGAGAAAAAGCTGGTCAGAAGGCTTCCCACCAAGAAGCAAGTGATTGCTTGGATACAGGCAGCTAAAAAGATGAAGAGGGTTATAGAGTACTGATCTAGCCCTCTCTCGAAATCTTTCTTCTTGCTCAGATTGGCCTCTCGCGGTTTCACTGTGCTAGGGGGCTCTGCGGGTTATGGTCAAGTGGCCGTCAAGTCCTTCTCGGAGGACTCATCGATCGGAGCGACGCGATGAAGCTGGGGACTCGTCCCGGAGGATAGGGGGTTAAGGGAGCTCGCGACGCCATCAGCTGGATTAAGATCCTGTGGCGATCCAGTACCTGCTAGAACGGATTTTAGTGGCTTATCTCAGCTCAATCGAGGCACTCCATCCCGACAATCTCTCTCAGGTCCACTAGTTTCGCCTCTTCAGTAGAAAAGCTGAAGCCAGATCTCGAATACAGCACATACTTCTCCTCCCTTCTCTCCCTCCTCCAAGGAAAGTGTGCAGCTTTCCTGATCAGGGAGTTCAAGATCTCCCTGCCGACTGGCTTAGATGACCACTTTACCTCGGCGAAGACCACCAGCGGCGGGTCCCTCCTTATGCCCACCAAGTCTATCTCTACCTCACCCTTCCACCACCTGCCTACCTTCTCCACATCCTGATCACGGATGAAATGCTCTTTTGCAACATTTTCGAAAACTTCAGAAGTATGTAAATCGAGATCGCGTTGGATGAGACCCATCAATCTCTCATGCCTACCCATCTCCACTAGATCCCAGTTAGGATAGAGGAAGCGAAACCAAAACCTGAAGAAGTTATCCGCGATGAGGTAACGCGCCTTACCCCTCTTCCCGGCCTCCAGCAGTGGATACTCCCTCCTAACTAGGTTCAGGTCCCTCTCGAGCACAGTCATGTATCTCGGGAGCTCGGTGGCCCTCATGCCCGATCTCGAGGCTATCTCGCTCAGTCTAGTCGATCCCGAGGCCATGGCCTCGAGTATCGACATGTACCTGATCGGTTCCCTCGTCTCCTGAGAGAGAAGGAAGATGGGCTCCTCCCTCAGGGGGGCACCCTCCCTCACGATCAGCGAGTGGATGTTCTCCAAAAGGCTGAGGCTCGGGTCGACCATCGCCAAGTAGGCCGGAACCCCTCCGAAAATGGAGTAGGCCCTGACGATATCCTCCATCCCATAAGTTTTGAGGAATTCCTTAGCGCAGGAGAATCTGAAGGGGGAGAGTCTCAGAGCCCCGGTTCTCCTGCCGTAGATCGGAGAGGACTCGCTCAGGCCTACTCTCTCCATGGTGCCCACCGAGGATCCCATCAGCACTAACATTATGCGGCTCCTCGAGAGATACTCGTCCCAAGCTGCCTGCAGATCCGCTAAGAAGCTCGGATCACGTTCTGCAAGCCTCTGGAACTCATCTATCACCACTAAGAGTCTCTCTCCGGAGATTCCACCCAAGACCCTGTACAGCTCCCTGTAGTCCTCTATCCTCGGCTCGAAGCCGAGGATCTCGCTCAAAGCACGGGAGAAATCGTTCAGCATTTCCCTGCCGTCCCTTCTGACTATGACGTAGATGCCCCCAACCTCCTCCATGAACCTCCTGAAGAGGTACGTCTTTCCCACTCTCCTTCTACCGTAAACCAATATGAGCTCCGCCCTACCCGATCGGAACCTCTCCCTGAGAAAGGATAGCTCCCTTCTTCTATTTATGAACTTAATCATTATGATTTAAATCATAATTAATTAAGATATAAGTATTGCGTTAGGTCCTTGCTCGGTCACTGAACACACTATCGCAGTGAACTCGAGATCTTAGTGGCTCCTTCGCGCTCCCTGACCCGCGTGAGGTGGATATGCGGTGATGTAGGGGGAGGTCGCTGGCCCGCGGGGCCTCACGGCTCCATACGGGATATCTCCCAGAGGTCGACCTCCCCGTTCCCATTAGCATCGCTCCAGTGGAGCAGATAGGGACCGGTGCCTTGAAGGAGGTCCGTGTTTTCTAGGAGAAACATCAGCCCGGCCCTAGTCCCGAATCTAGTCACCCCCGCGATCCTCACGACCATGTCGTCCTGATTGACATATATGACCGCGTAGTCCTCCTCACCGTAGGACGCCCTGTACAGCTTCCCGGAGTACTCCAGCGATGTGTAGGATCCCCTTTCCTTGATGAACTTCACCCCGATCCCCCTCCAGTCGTAGCTCACGACCGCCGGACCGCCTAGCACGATGATCATCCTCCTCTGGCCCGGAGGGGCCGGCCCAGCGAGCTTCGAGAGCAGATCCTCGTTCAGCCTGAGGTCGGCGCCCCTCGCTACATACCTGAAGCTGGCTGGGAAGCCGGACGCTGCC
>JACXSR010000145.1:0-5485 GCA_035319845.1 Thermoproteota archaeon | reverse complement strand
AATCAGTAATAAGAGAGGAACTAGTAGGGCGAATCTCAAGATATCCTCCTCCTAATTATCAACACCCCAAGCAGGGTGACAATGATCACCGCGAGGAGCACCTCTGTATCCCGAGATCTAGGATGTTCCTTCCTCAAAACGCGGCATGAGGGATTAAACGTCCTTATCTTACTCTCCTCACTTCCAACATTGTTAATTGATGGTGTGGCCGTGCTCGTGCGAGGTGAAAAGTGACGGTGGGCTTGGTGAATCGTGCCACTTTCTTCTCGAGACTTTGTAACGTTTAACTCCATATGGCCGAATATAGTTTCATCATCAACCATGTAAGCCCATCGTACTGACCAAATGCCCTCCTTACTGACGATGAAATGGAAGGCCGTCTTGTTAATGACTGGAACTTCCTTCACAGTGACATCCTCGGGGTCCACCACCCAGACGCTTCCCTTGACTCCATGGGGTATCGCAGTGACGCTCACTTTTTCCCCTACCTCAGGGTTACTCGGCACTACCGTCACGGAGAGCGTTCCTCCATGATCTGTGGTACTTGACACGCTATCTTGTTTCGAGCCTTCAACGTTAGCTTGAAGCTGAGAGGAGCCATCAAACTCTTCACGAGTGAATTCGGATGATTTTCCAACATCAGATGAGCTAGAAGGTTGAGAAGAACCCCCAGTTCGATCTTCGATGCCACCTTCCCCCTGAGTGCCATCTCCGTTCTCTCCTTCACTGGCTCCTGCATCTCCGCTTCCCGTGCTATTGAGTTGATCGCTCGATCCACTATCTGAGCCATCACTGCCCCCACCGGATCCGTTGTTCCCATTATGACTCACATCTTTGACCACCAAGACTACCGAATCCCTAGCCACTGCACCATCCATATCCACCGCCTCGACCGTGATCTCGATGGAGTCCTTCCCTTCAGGTACTGTAAACTCAATCCTTTGAGTTGAACTTGAATCGGGCAGCTGGATTGGTCTTCCATCGATGTAAAGCGTCGTTTTGAGTCCCGGTGCATCATCTGAGTAGCTGGCGCTCACGACAACAGCCTCCCCCGGATGCGCCTCAGTTGGATCGACGCTAATACTCACGGTTGGGGGTCTGTTCTCCAGTACCACATCCCACCTCTCCGAGGCCTCCCCGAACGGACTCCCTACATGCACGTATATCTCGTAGTTGCCGGCTTTCACATTCCTCGGGATGACTATCCTGTAGGTCCCGGCCTCATTTATCTGAAACCTCTCTCCCATGAAATCGAGATATCCCTCGACATCATCTCCTCGGACACTGATGATGTACTCCTCTCCCCTGTGAACCGTGTGCGGAATATCCCCAGAGATCGATGGAGGTACACCGACGATAATGCTTTCAGTAGAGGAGGCAGACGCGCCGTCCCTGTCGACCGCACTAGCGGTGAACGTGAGCTCTCCGGAGAACCCATCTGGTATTCCGAACTCTAGAGAACCTCCACTCTCATCCATCTCAAATTCATCCCTGAACCCGTTCCCCACCACTATCAACTCGACATCCGCGCCTGGTGAGTCATCTTCCACCGTGACTTGGACGGACACCGTGTCCCCGGGAGTCGCCACATCTTTATCCAGCGAGATCTCAACCTGTGGGGGTATGTTCACGACTTCTAAGGTCCAACTTTCGGAATCACTTCCATCTACGTCCTCTACAGTAGCCTCTATCAGATATTGGCCCGCATTTATGTCCCTAGGAACTTCTATTAGGTTTTCTCCTCTCTCCAACGCATATTCTTTCCCGAAAGCTGAAAGAGTGCCGGTTAAAGAATCTCCATCGCTCTCGGAGACAATAATGCTGAGTTTATCTCCCCTGTAGGCACGTGATGGAGAGCCAAATACTACAGAGGGCGGATCTCCAAGCACTCTTACCGAGGAATCCTTCCTAGACACGGCAGTGACTCCACCGTAAGACTTGGTGACCGTGAAAGTGATCTCCTTGGTACCTGAAGGTGAATCTATGAAGTTGACGCTGACTTCCGATCTGTAGAGTCCTCTAGACACCCTCCTGAGCCTATACGTGGGAGATCCCAGCTTAGCAGTGACAGAGAGCTCGCCAACACCGTCATCCACGTCATCGAGCCCGTCCACCTCCAGAGTAATTTCTCCTCTCTTGCTTACCTCTCTGGGCTCGACGGAGGGAGACCAAGAGGGAGGTATGTAAACTATGTAGGAGCTTCCCATGTCCTTAGTATCAGTATCGCTGACTCCATTCACCCTGCAGGTGATCTTAATGGTGAGACTGGCCCGCTCTCCTGCCTCCGTGTGCACATAGATCCTGACACTTCCACTCCCTGTACTCATGGAGATCGTCTTGGACAGGACATCTATATTGTTTCCTGAAGCCTCGACGCTCAACTGAGTATTCTGGGGATCGCTAGTTGTAACATCGAACCAGAACTTGACAATGATTTCCCCTGGCTTGGTCGCTTGGGGAAGTCTCGTAGGGGAGGTTCTGGTTATCTCTATATCACATCCATCCGCGAGTGCTCTCTTTTGGATGGAAGCGGGGAAGAGTAGTATCACCATCAATAGAAGGACGGTCCAGTGGAGCTGAAGCCTCATCACATTAGATGGGCCGATCCCGTAAAGGGAGATAAACAGAACCAACTGAAAGGGAAAAGTATCACCAAACTGCCAGTACGACCATGCTCAGAGTTCCACTAACCCCCTCCATACTCCTGATTCTCTCAATTGTTTGATTAAGGCTAACGGTATCGGGACTGGCTATCTCCACAACTATGTCGTACTCGCCCGTTACCTCGCATGCCTTAACCACATCTCCAAGATTAGAGATGGCCCTTGCAATCTCGGGAATGTTGTGGCCGGGCCTCACCTTGACGAGCACTATGGCCTTCATCCCGGATTCTCCTATTTCAACGGTGAACCTCTTTATCACACCGCTCTTGATGAGCTTACCAACTCTCTTCCTGATGGTCGCTTCGCTGACATTCAATTTCTTTGCAATCTCTGTGTATGGGGTCCTCGCATCCTTTATCAGCATTTCTAGAATTTTCCGGTCCATCTCATCCAGCAATTGGCTCCCCGCGAATAGGGAGCCTGATAAGTAATTAATTTGTCTGGATTGATCGGTCCCTCGCGACTAGTCGATACGATCATCGCACCTCACAATGGAAGCTAGAAGCCTAAGCAGCCTGTAGGACATGCCCCATACCACATATCCACAACAGGAGATGGCCCTGACGAGGATCTTCCTCCCCGGAATATACGCATAGCCTTCCTCCATGTCCCTCAAGTCCATCCAAAAGAGATCCTCGACTTCATCCCCCGCACTCGGGCTAACCTCATCCACCCTGAAGACGAAGGGCACGACCCTCATCCTCCTACTCAGGGGAGACACCACAGGCAGCCTCATAATGAGGGATCTAGTATCCAGTGAGAGGTTGACTTCCTCCCTCACCTCCCTGACAGCCGTATCTAGGCAGCTCATATCCTCTGGTTCCACGTTCCCTCCAGGGAAGCTGATATTCCAAGAGAATGGATCTCTTGGATCGGGTTTCCTCCTGATCATCAAGACCTCGCAGCCTCTGAGGAGAATCCCCACAGCTGCATCGCATCCCATGGACTATCAATAGTTTAAATTCCAGAGGGTAATAAAGGGTTTGAGAAAGGTGCCTCGGTTGGGGCTACTGGACCTCCTCTACAGACTGGCTAGCCTGCTGGAAATGCCCCTCTACCAGAGATACTTGGAGTCGAAGGTGAAGGGAGGGGAAATCCCGAAACACGTAGCCCTCATACTAGATGGGAATAGGAGGTTCGCTCAGAAACTTGGACTCGATTACTTGAATGCCTACAGGATAGGGGCCACTAGGACAGAGGAGCTACTCGACTGGCTGCTGGAGCTCGGTGTAGATCACGTCACTCTCTATGCCTTCTCGACCGAGAATTTCTCTAGACCTAGGGATCAGGTGGAGGCCATTTTCAAGGTCATAGAGGAAAAACTAAAGGAACTCGTGGAGAAGCGGGATAAGTTGAGGAGAAACGGGGTGAGATTCAGGGTGGTGGGGAAGAGAGAGCTCCTCCCAGGTCGCATCAGGAAGCTAGCCGAGGAGCTGGAGGCTATGACCGAGGGATATGGGAGTAAGACCCTGAATTTAGCAATAGCGTACGGGGGCAGGACGGAGATAGTAGATGCCGTCAGGGAGATAGCTAGAGAAGTGGCTGAAGGCAAGCTGAAGCCGGATGAGATAGACGAGGATGTCATCAGGTCCCATCTCTATGCCCCAGACCTCCCAGATCCAGACCTCATAATCAGGACATCCGGTGAGGAGAGGCTGAGCAACTTCCTACTGTGGCAATCCGCTTACTCGGAACTGTACTTCTGCGAGGTTTACCTCCCGGAGCTGAGGAAGATAGATATCTTAAGGGCCATAAGGGACTTTCAAAGGAGGAAGAGGAGATTTGGAGGTTAGAGAAACTAAGATAGATATAGGGGGCGCCATATTGGACCTGAACGTGCTCAAGGAGGAATACGGTATAAGAACAGACTTAACCCACCAGGTGAGGGTTGAGGGGCTGGACGGACGCTTGACCAGACTCCTGAAGGTGATGATCCCTGATTTCAACGTATACCTCTTGGAGACACCACATATCCTCAGGTACATCACCCATCCACATATAGTCGGGGAATCTCTCGAGATCCTCCTCTCGGAGAACTCCCCCCTCCTCAAGAGAATAGTCGATCGATTCACTCTACAGAGGTTCGGTAAGATAGTAGCTGCTGAGGGATCAGTGAGGAAGATGGGATTGGATGTTCCCCTACTAGCTGATCTGAGGGACCTAGGCGATGTCGTCGCGATAATACCCACTCCCACCAGTAGGGAGGAGATGGAGGTCTTGGAATCCGGCATCAGGGCCAAGGGAGGAAGATTGAGGGTGATCCTCTTCTTAGGTCCTCTAAGCGAGGAGGATGTGAGCGTTTTAGGGGATGGAGCCAATTCCTTGGGCGCCGACTCGATATTCTTGGCCCCCGCGCTACTCGGGAGCAGGGACAGCAGGGGATCACTGGTTGCCTATGGTATAGATGTGGGTTTGTTGAAGCGGGGGGAGGTGGTCGAGCTTGGGTCGGTGGTCGATGAAACCACGCTCTGCAGACTTCTCAGGGATTACCCTCCGGGCATAGACATATCGGGTCTTAGAGAGAGGATCAGGGCAGATATCAGATACCTTAAGTCGGTCTTGGAGGACATCCTCTTCCTCTTGGAGCAGCCGGTATTCGATCCTTGGCAGATAGAGATCCTGATGAGGGAGGCCAAAAGCCTGAGGAGGCAGTTGATGAAGTATGGCGGTTGACCCTCCCGTCTTTCTCATAGGGGTTGGTAAAGGAGAGGAGATGTTGGGGGATTACGTCCTATCCGAGAGTCCGCTCCCCGGTAGGAAATGGGGGGTCTCTCTCACGGGCCCTACCGAACTTCTACTAAGGAAGATGGGGTTGAGGACCC
>JACXSR010000014.1:0-5495 GCA_035319845.1 Thermoproteota archaeon | reverse complement strand
CTACAAAGCTAGGGTGGAGATCCTCAAAATACACACGAGGGGCAAGCCCTTAGCCGACGATGTAAACCTAGAGGAGCTGGCTAAGCGTACAGAGGGATACACGGGTGCAGACTTGGAGAACCTGGTGAACACGGCCGCTCTCATAGCCCTCAAGGAGCACATATCCAAATACAGGGATCCGAAAGAAGCGATAGCCCACAAGAGCGAGCTCAGGATACAGTTAAAACACTTTGAAGAAGCCTTAAAGAAGGTAAGGCCAATGGGAACGGAGGAAATGGAGAGATACAGGAGAGTAGCTGAGGAGTTCGCGAGAAGGGTTAGCTCCTAACCTCTTCCCTTCAGGAAATCTTTTTACTTTCCCCTTCCGGATGCCTTATGCCGATCAAGATCGGGATCAACGGATTCGGGAGGATAGGGAGACAGGTATTCAAGATAGGGCAGGGGAATCCGGACTTGGAATTTGTGGCAGTGAATGATATAGCTGATCCCAAGACCCTAGCTCATCTGCTGAAGTATGACTCCGTCTTCGGCAGGTATCCCGGAAATGTAGTCGCTGAAGGATCCAGCATATTCGTTGACGGTAAGGAGATCAAGGTGTTCAGCGTTAGGGATCCGTCTAAGATTCCTTGGGACGAACTCGGCGTCGATGTGGTGGTGGAGGCGACGGGTCTCTTCAGATCTAGGAGCGACGCTGCGAAGCATCTGAGAGGGAGCGTCAAGAAGGTGGTGATAACCGCACCGGCTAAGGGGGAGCCCGCTGATTATACTGTGGTCATGGGCGTCAACGAAGGAGGTCTGGATCTAGACAAGCATCATGTGATAAGCAATGCCTCCTGCACGACTAATGCCTTCGCCATGCTGGTTAAGGTACTTCACGAGAGTTTTGGGATAAAGAGGGGGCTGATGACCACGGTCCATGCCTACACTAATGATCAGAGGATACTGGACGCGCCTCATAGGGACCTCAGAAGGGCGAGAGCGGCCGCTATGTCCATAATACCTACCTCCACAGGCGCGGCGAAGGCTATTGAACTGATATTCCCGGAACTTAGGGGGAGACTGGCTGCGATAGCCCTCAGGGTGCCGACCCCCGATGTATCTATAGTCGATTTCTCCGCTGAGGTTGATAGGGAGACCAACATCCACGAGGTGAACAGGGCATTCGAAGAGGCTGCTAACGGCCCTCTATCGAGGTACATAGGTATAGCCCACGATCCAGTCGTCTCGGTCGATTTGGTGGGCGATGAGCATAGCGTCATCTTCGACCCCGAGCTGACCCAAGTTGTCGACGGCAATTTAGTTAAGGTGTTCGGATGGTACGACAACGAGTGGGGGTACTCAGCTAGAGTGGTCGACCTCCTCACCTACATGGCGAAGAAAATGTGAGGGGGTTACTCTATGTAGATGGCTGGCTTCCCGGGAGCTGCCCTCCCGGCTCTCTTTTTAGGGTCGTAAGATGGTGAATCTTCGTCCTCAAACACAATCTCGAGGCCTAACTTCTTCTCCAGAAAGGATTTGGCGTCCTTGAGGGCTCTGAGCTCGGTCTCTTTGCTTGGAAGCCACGGCCACCCTCCCGTGGTGAATTGCCTGATCAAGTCAACTGCCTGCTTACTCTTGGCCTTGAACTCCTCTTCTTTCATCACCTCAGGTATTATTCTGCGCGGATCGAGACCGTGTATTTCCTTTAACTCATCGATCCTCCTGAAGAGATCGTACTTCCAGTTTGAAGCGAGATAGAGGTAAAGCTTGCTTCCCTTCACACCTGAAGAGAGGACGCTCCTCACATCCTCTAAGACGTTTGAGACCACCTCGTATGAGAGCTCCGCTTCCGGGTATTTCGGCATCTCCTCGGGATCGGGCCATTTAGCGAGGGATACGAACCCCTCCCCTCCAATTACCTCCCAAATCTCCTCGGCCATGTGGGGCGCGAATGGAGCGAGCAACCTGGCCCATACCTTAAGGATGGCCTTGACGATGCCCTCATTCGGTTTCTCCTTGGCTTCTAAGTACTCCTCCATCTCATTAAGGATCAGATAGAGAGCATGCTGAATGGCCTCCCTACTTCTGCACTCCTCCATAGCCTCAGTTGTGGCTATTATATGAGTTCTCGCCCTGCTGAGGATCCACTTATCCCAGAAGTCCTCTGGTTCCTTTCTCTCGGCGGCTTCCGAGAATTTCATGGCAATCTCATATATCCTGAACAACCTCCTTAGGGTGCTGGCTGCCACTTGTGGGGAGAAATCGGCATCGGAGAGCAGTTCGGCCGAACCGAGTACGGAAAGCCTGATAGGATCCGCACCGAAGATCTCCACCGCCTCCCTAATCGGTATAATGTTTCCCAAGGATTTGGACATCTTCTTCCCTTCCATGGTAACGGAGCCGTTCACGACTATCTGCTTGGGCCAGAGATCCTTGGGGAATATGGCGACGTGGTTGAAGATGAAGAAGGTGAGATGGTTCCAAATGAGGTCCCTGCCACTGTGCCTAGAGTCGAGCGGGTACCAGTAAGTGAATTCCTCCCTGAGTCTCTTGAGGATGCCCACGTCGAACCCCTTCTTACGAGCTATCTCCTCCGGATCCCCCTTTCCAAGGAATATGTAGTCGAAGGCCTCGTCGTCGAGGTGTTCAGCGTTGACCAATCCCTCATTTATGAATTTACTGATGGTATAGTATGCCATGTAGATCGTTGAATCACTGAGGCTCTCTATTATCCAATCCGGGTCAAAGGGAAGTTTAGTTCCGAGACCGCTCTTCCTAGCGCAGGCCTTCTCCCTCATCCAATCTATGGCTTCCTCGAATTCTCTTCTGACTTCCTTGGGAACTATCCTCATCCTGTCAAGGGCTTCGTGAGCGAGCCTCTTCCACTCAGGATTGGAGTAATCGATGAACCACTGGTCCTCAACTATATTCACGACTATCTTGGCCCCGCATCTACAGTACACCGGGGCGTTAGCTATTTCGTAGAATACATGAGCCTTTCCCACCGCGATTAGATCCTCCTTTACTCTTTCCTTGGCGTCACTCACAGGTAGACCCGCGTACCTCCCCGTATTTGACTTCATCCTGCCCGAGTGGTACTCCTTGGAGTAGACGAGTTCGGTTGCCTCCTCCGCCCGCTTGTCCCTCTGGTCCTTGACCTCAAGAGACTCAACAGCATCCTTGGCTGGGAACTCACCGAATCCTTCCACTTCGATTATCGATATGGGTTCAAGGCCATCCAATATCTCGGGCGAGAGACCGTACCTCCTGAGCGCATCAGGATTCCTCTTGAGATCTCTGAGAGCGAGGTAATCGTAAGGAGCATGGCCGGGAACGGACATTACTATGCCCGTACCGTAATCTGGATCGACGAACTCGGCTGGGAGTATGGGTACTTCCTCCCCCGTCATTGGATTCCTTACCTTTTTCCCCACCAGTTCCCTACCCCATATCTCCCCAATCTCCTCCTTTATGGGGAACTTCTGAAACCTGAGTTTGATCAAAGCTTCCTCGGAAACAATCCACCTCTCTCCATCGATCTCGATGATCTTGTACTTCACCTCCGGGTTTATCCAAATGTTGGTAACGCCGAATATGGTCTCAGGTCTGAAAGTGACGACTGGAATAATCAGGTCATCTTCGAACTTTATCAGCGTGGTCTCAGCAATTTCAGGCTCTACATCACCTATAGTGTCGTGCTGTCCCACGGCGTTATTGCATCTCGGGCACCAGCCGACTGGGTGCCTGCCCTTGGTGAGAAGGCCCTTCTCGTGCAACTTGTGGAACTGCCAAGTTATGAAGTTATTGTAGGGAGGGTCTATGGTGGTGAACTCCCTCCTCCAGTCTATGGAGTACCCCATCAGTTTCATACCCGATTTGATCTCCTCATGGAAGTAGCGAGCCATCCTGAGGGGATCCTCTAACTCCCTCAGCTTCTCCCTCGGTATGTGGAATACCTCCGTGAATATGTGTATGAGCTCCTCATCGCCCTCCCTGAGCCTCTTTGCCATCGCGAGAATCGGGGTTCCGGTGTAATGGAAGGCCATGGGGAAAAGTACATTGTAGCCCTGCATTCTCTTGAAGCGGGCATAAGCATCGGTGAGTCCGTAAGTCCTCCCGTGACCCACGTGTTGCGGGCTGTTAGGGTAGGGATAGGCCACGGTAAGGTAGAACTTCTTCCTTTCATCAGGATCTGCCTCGAAGATCTTGGCCTCCTCCCACCTAGCTTGCCACTTCCTCTCTATTTGCCTGAGCTTGCTGACGAGGTTAGCCTCTGCCTCCAAATCACACCACCTTCTCCACTGGAATCGCTCAAATAGGACAGTGCCAATGAAAAAGTTACCCTTGACCTCAGGTGCAGGTGAAAGAAAGAGGTTGGGTCAGTCGCCTTGGCCGCCGCTCCCGCCGCCCTCGAGACTGAACACATTACTAATGAGACCATCTACCCACTCAACAAAGCTATTCCAGTTTTCCCAAGCGTTTTGAGGCATTTCCCAGACGAATTTCGCCGCATTCGCCATCGGGGTGACGACTATTCCCAAGAAGAACGCTAAGGTTACAGCTATGAGGAGGGCTTGCTCCAATGTTCCGGTAACCCCTCTTCTCCTCCTCATGGCGCCACCAATCTTTAATTAGGGAGCGAGGCATATATGGAACCGACATCACGAGGGAAATGGGAAAGTGTGGTGGAAGTGGGCAGGTCGAGGAAGACGATCAAGATAACTGTATGTCCCGTCTGTGGAAGCACCAATATAAAGAAAGTCTCCCCTTTCTCCGGCTGGTTGTTGCCGGAGGAGTATGTCTGTCTGGACTGTGGATACAGGGGCCCCATCGTGGCCGAGATAGAGGTGGATGAGGATGAGGTCAAGGGGGATAGAGGATCCAACGGAGACGATCTCTAGGATGATCAGTGATCTGGGGATCGAGGAGTTCACTCGGGTCTCTAGAATGGGTAGAATGATAAGGATCGAGATAGTGTACGATCCTTTAAGTCAGGAAAGGCAAAACCTGATCTCGTTTAAACACAGATTGAAAAGACTGGGGGATTCAGGCGATTCTGTGGGGAAGCATCTAATTCAACAGATAGAATACTTCCTGGAGAGGCTGGACCGAATAACCTTGGAGAGGGTCTTGGTGACGGTATCTTCGTCAGATGGCATACAAAAGTTAGAGAAGCAACTTATCACTCTCCAGAGAGAAATGGAAGAGAGACGGAGAAAAGCAAGAGAAATGAAAAGATTGGTAAGATCTCTATCTTCCTACATAAGAGAATATCTGAGGAATGCGGAAGGAGCCTGATCTTCGTCTCTTCGGTAAGGTTACTTAATTGTCACATTACGTTCAAATAAGTCGTTCATCGAAGTCGTAAGGACCCCCTTATTATACTCTCCCGCAACCATAAGTGAATTTTATTGCTTTACTATTGTTATTACATCTTCATATAGCATGGATTTAGCCTAGAGTCGGTAAACATTTATTAAGAAAACCGGTACTAGAGTGAATGAGGAGGTGGTCAA
>JACXSR010000032.1:0-5496 GCA_035319845.1 Thermoproteota archaeon | reverse complement strand
CCTTGGGAGGGGCTAGCTTGACCTCAAACGTCCCTTTCCCACTCTCCATTAGTGCCGTCACGACATAGTACTTCCGGGGAACGAAGTTCCTGATCTCCCTCTCTCTCCTCACTATGAGTGATAGGGTCGGCCCTTGGACCCTACCCGAGCTAAGCACCCTCACCCAACTCCTCTTTCTTGTGCTTAAGGTAAGCCCTCTTGAGACGTTAGCACCCCACTGCAGGTCCAATACCCTTCTCGCGAATCCTGCGTTGGCTCTCGGGTAATCGAAGGGCTTGAGGTTGTGAAAGGCCTCTTTTATCTCTTCAGCGTTCAAGGATGAGAACTCCATCCTGTAGATCTCCTTATTTCCCTCCCATCCCAGGGCTTTCATTATCTCAAGGGCTATTGAGCTCCCCTCAGCGTCCAAGTCCGTGGCGATGATTATCCTGTCAGCCTTCCTCCCGAGCCTCTCTATCACCCTCAGGAATTGACTCTTTCCCTCGATCTCCCTAAGAACAAGCTCTTCTGGCGGCAAGATTACAGGATAGACCCACTCGCCCTCAGGGTAATCGAGCTCCAATAGGTGGCCCGCGGCTGGCACGACTATGTACTCCTCACCATCTAGCTCGAAGGTGAAATAGGTCAATCTGCCGATCTTCTTCTGTTGTGGTTTCTTCGAGAGAATGGAGGCTATTCTCTTGGCGACCTTGGGCTTCTCAGTGAGTATTAGGGTGGTCATATTCAGGCACCTAGTTCCTCATAGCGGGGGATTAACGACGCATTACATGCGCCCTCTCCCCAATATATGGCTGTTTCGGTACCACTATGCGAGGCCTCATGAAGGTAAAATTCGCGCTGATGTTGATGCTTCTACTCCTCTTACCAGCTTATGGTGTGAAAGCGAGCACTTCAAGAACTCTGGTGGTTCATACGGGAACAGCATGCGTTGCTGGCGACCTTTACTTCGACCTCCCCAGCGAAGCCCTATCGGCAGCCTCCCCAGGCGACACGATACTAGTGTGTCCCGGGACCTATAGAGACAATGTGAAGATCGCGGTAAGCGATGTCTCATTTAGAGGCGTGGGAGACCCGTCGCAGGTGAGGATAGAGGCCTTGAACACTACTCAAAACGCCATAGAGCTGTGGAATGTGAGGAACGTTACGGTGGAGAACTTCACTGTGGTGGGTGCAATAGGATCCCAGATGGCAGGGGTCCACGTTCAGCTCTCTAGTGAGAGCCTCATCAGGAACATCGTTGCTACTGGAAATTATTTCGGGATAAATGTCGTATCGAGTTCAAATATCACCCTTAGCGGGATCGAAGTGGGCAACAACACCAACGTAGGGATCAACATCAAGGGAACGGTGATATCGACGGTTCGAGAGTCCTCGGCCGAGGGGAACAGGGTAGGACTGCTTCTCCTGTTCACATCGGACACGTCGGTGGAAGAAGTGAACACGACCGGTAACTCAGAAGGAGGGATACTGCTGGAATACTCAGCCAACAACACGTTTTCTCACATTCTTTCCAACGATAATGGATGGTACGGGATCTACTTGGAAGATTCAGACAATAACAGCTTCTCAGATATCGTTACGTTGAACAACACAGCTTCTGGAAGCGACGGTTACGGTATTTACGTCTACCTGAGATCCGAAGACAATGAATTTACTGACATGCACGTTGAAGGAAACGTTTACGGAGTGGCAGTGGTATCGCACTCCAACGGAAATTCTTTGACGAATTCTACGATGGAGAATAACACGATAGCTGGCATCTACGTGGAGGCGAGTGAGAATAACACGATAGATGCGAACATCTCGGGAAGCATGTACGGAGTGTGGATACAAGACGGCAACGATAACGAGATCGGAGGTGAGATAAGTGAGTGCAGATGGGGGATACTCTTATCCGGGCTCTCTGGGTCTTCCGGCAACGTAATAAATGGCACTTCGATACATGACAACTCATACACGGGCATAATAGTGGAAGGCAACTCCTCTCGCGGTAATGTAGTGACTAGAATTTCCTCGTACAACAACACACTCTTAGGGATAGACTTGGGCGGGGACTTCGTGACGCCGAATGACGGCTCAATTTCCACAGGCCCCAACGATCTCTTAGACTACCCTGTCTTCTCTTGGGCGGCTGTTTACGGCAACAGGCTCATAGTAAGTGGGTATATAAACGTAGAGGGATCTGACAGCCCTAATTCCAATTTCGACGGCGCCATAGTTGAGATCTATCAGTCCGATGGAGACCCTAGCGGGTATGGGGAAGGTCTAAGGTACTTGGGTACTTTGGTGGCGGAGGATGGTGAATTTCTGGGGTGGATAGATTTACCCCCCGATCTTACCTCCAAGCCCATAAATCTGACCGCCTTAACTACGCTCCCTCCACATGGAACTTCTGAGTTCGGACCGGTGTACGAGGCGCCTGCCGTGGCTACTAATCTGACCATCTCAAAATCAATCAACCCCTCCACAGTGACCCCTAACTCCACCGCAGAGGTTCTGCTCTTACTCAGGAACTACGGTAACGGGACCGCTTACAACGTCACAATAACCGATGCTCTGCCAGAGGGCATGGAATACATAAACGGCACGGCGAGGGTAGATGGGAACTTGGTGGAGCCCGAGGTAGAGGGTAGGAACTTAAGCTGGCTGGTAGATGTGCCCGCCAACTCGGAGGTTATCGTAAGGTTCAATGTCTCGGTCAATGCCCCAGCTGGCACAACCTTGGAGAACTTGGTGATCTTCGGTGGCGATTATGGTGAGGGTAACGATACCGACGAGGTCGATGTGATAAACCCAGCGATAGTAGAGGTCACCAAGGAGGCTCAGCCGGATCTAGTGGATGTTAACGAGACAGTCAACTACACGGTGGTTCTAACCAATTCGGGTGGGATGCCAGCCCTCCTGATGGTGGAAGATCAGCTCCCATCCGGGATGAACTACGTAAACGGGTCTTTCACATCAAACCTGACCTTGGACGGGCCAGTGCTCGAGGGAGGGAGCCTGAAGTACAACGTTACCCTGAATCCAGGCCAAGCAGCTAGGGTGATGTACTCCCTTACTGCAACGACCTACGGAACCAAGGAGAATAAAGTGTACGTCAATGGCTCTTTCATGGCATCTGCTTCCGTCTTAGTGAGAGATCCTCCACCACCGCCACCTGACGACGGTGAGGATGATAACGGGGAATCAGCAGGCGGATCTACCGGCAGGAGAACTCCTCCACCGTGCGGTTGGATACCTCCTAGCAACGATGTAGAGGAACAGGTTCAGAGCGACGGGGAGGAGGACCACAACTACAGGCTGACGAGCCCTCCCATAGTCTTGGTGTCGCTGGGATCCCAAGGGATATCCTCCCATGGAGGGCAGCATACCTCTGGAGCTGGATTGAGTGGAAGCGCTTCCGCCCAGCAGGGTGGGGGCGAGGTTGGCCTGTCTGGGACAACTGGGGTAGCCAGCCCACCCTTGATAGTGGTCGAGCTAATGGCCACACCCACATCGGCGGAGACCGGAACAACCATCACCTTCGTGGTCCGCGTGAGCAACATAGGAGATGGTCCATCTAAGGACCTCTCGCTCACAGTAGACCTCACCAGCGGTTTGGACTATATGAAAGGCACCTCCATGGTTGGAGGACTAAGGAGAGAACCAGATAATGAAAACAACAGACTAACGTGGAAGATTGGGCCCTTAGACCCAGGTAAGGCAGTCGAGATCAGCTTCAGGGCTGAATTACTAGCTACGTCAGGTAGCTTCAACGTGGTAGCTAGAGCTGACTCCTCATCAGATAGTGTGCTGATATCAGTGAAGCCCAAGTCTAAGCCAGCTCCGCCTAAGCCGCCTGCCCCTCCACCCGAGGTAGTAGACCTCAAGGCATCTGCTACTAACTCTGGGGGGAACAGCCGCATAAGGGTGATCATATCGAGCCCAACTGGGGCAAAATCCGTCAAGATACTGGCGAACTTGGATTCATCACTGAGATATGTGCAGGGAAGCTCTAGGATAGGGGGGATAGCTTCATCGCCCAAGGTGAAGGGAAACGTACTGGAGTGGCAGATCTCAATTTCAAAGGGCGGAACTGCCCTTATAACGTTCGAGGTTTCGCCTGCCGATGAGGAATCCACAGGTGGTAACGTACTGGTCTCCCTGCCCAAGTACGGGAAGAGCGTCAAGGTAGAGGTGGAGTTCAGTCCCGCCCAGAGAGGGGTCGCCCCACCACCCACCTTCAGCATAAAACTACCAGCACTCCCATCAATTCCATGGTGGATAGTGCTGATCCCTCTGGCACTAATACCCTTCCTATTGGCTGTGAAGAGGAGGGAAAGGATCAGGAGGATAGTAATGGACTATGAGGCCCTGAAGTGGGCTGTAAGGAGGGGCGTACTCGAGGACCTAGTCCAAGAACATGAAATACTGATATCGATGGAGACCTTCAACAAGCTGAGTAAGGACCGGACTCTCATGGCCTCTATAGAGAAACTCATAGTTGACAGGGCTATAAAGGTCGAGAAAGCTCCGAAGAGAAAGATTGTCGTGGAAGGAGCTGATGAAGAGCTTTCAGCCGCTTTAGGCCTGGCAGACAGGGAAGGAATTCCCGTGTACATTGGGAGAGAGGAGCTGCTCAAGGAGCTCAAGAGGAGGGGCTTCGATGCAAGGCTGATAAGGGAAGCTCCCCCACCGGTGCTGAGGAGGGAGCTCCCCTGATCACACCACTACCCCTTTTTTATCTCGTCTTTAAGCCCCATCTTACCCTCCCTGAATATCCTAGGATCCATTTCTCTCAGGTCCTCGGCTATTATCGGCTCGAATTCCATCTTGGATAGCAGATCCCTATCCACATCTACACCTGGAGCTACCTCCTCCAGCACTAACCCTCCGTCAGTTAACCTGAACACAGCCCTCTCCGTTATATAGAGCACTTCCTTACCCTCTTCAAGGGCGACTTTCCCGTTGAAGACTATTTTATAGACATTCTCGACGAACTTGATCACACTCCCGTCCTTCTCTATGCGGAGTCTGCCCTCTCCCACTTTCAACTTCTTCTTCCCAGCTGTGAACCCACCACCGAAGAATACCCTCGGAGACCCGGCAGCTATTACGGGGAACCCACCCGGACCGGGCATCCTGTCGGGAAGCATGGACGGGTTGACATTACCTTCCCTATCTATCTGCATGAAACCTAGGGAAGCTGCATCTATGATCCCGCCCTCATAGTTGGTGAACATGTCCGGCATGGGTATTATGGCAAAGGGACCTATGGAAACCCCAAAGTCCTCACCCATGAGGGCCAGCCCTCCCCAAGGGCCTGACTCTATGGTGGTCACTATGTAATCAGATATCCCTTCTTCAGCGGCGATGTTGGTGACCATGGCCGGGATGCCTATCCCCAGATTCACAAGGATCGGGCCACCCTTCTCGTTCACGAGCTTAACCATTTCCAGAGCTATTCTCCTCGCGATCACTTTCCTCTCATTGAGTTCCATTCTTGGGAGCAGATTG
>JACXSR010000129.1:0-25522 GCA_035319845.1 Thermoproteota archaeon | reverse complement strand
GCAGTTGAAGGAGATCTACGAGTACATAACCAAGGAGAAGGAGGAGTTGGATAAAATCAGAAATGAGATAGATGAGCTAAGTAGCATAATAAACGAGAAGAGCTCTGAAGTTGACAGGATGAAGGAAGAGATGGACAAGATAAGGGAGGAAATGAGGTCCATACAGGAGGAGATAAAGAAGAGGTTCGAGAGGATAGTCACCAGTAATAAGGAGATCGAAAGGAAGCTAAAGGAGAAACTGGCAGAAGAGGCGTTAGAGAAGTACAAGGCCGGCGAGAAGCTCACCATCGAGGAATTGAAGGTCCTCATGGAGCTTGGACTGCTCGAGAAGCCTGCCAGTAGTTGAACTTTTTATGTTGTGGAGGTCTTCTCTCGCGGAGATGGAAAAGAAGTCGCCCCCTGAAAGGATACTCGTGGTGTGTGTGGACCGAGACGACGATCTGGGCATCAAAGCCGGCATTAAAGGCCCGGTAATAGGTAAGGAGGCCAACATAGAGGCTGCTTCTAAGCTGGCCCTAGCCGATCCTACCGAGGCAGATGCCAACGCCATTTTCGGGGCTGTGAAGGTCTACGAGGAGGTCAAGCAGATATTCTCCAATTCCCCAGCGGAGGTCGAAGTGGTCACCATAACAGGACACCCTAAAAGTGAGCTCCTAGCGGATGAGGAGATTAAAAGGCAGATAGAGATAGTTGTGGAGGAGTTCAAGCCAGATAGTATCATACTGGTCTCGGATGGAGCTGATGACGAGCTGGTCATTCCCCTCCTGATGAGATACGCTCCAATAAGGAGCGTCAGGAGGGTGATAGTCCAGCAGAGCAGGGAGATCGAGCACACCTACATACTCATAAAGAGGTACTTCGAGAAGCTGATGAAATCCCCCACATCTAGGGCCCTCTTATTCGGACTTCCTGGTGCGTTGCTACTTCTGGCAGGGGTCTTCTCCCTATTGGACTTGCAGAGATACCTGTACATTGGAGCTACCGTGGTGGCCGGGCTGATATTTCTGGATAAAGGGTTCGACCTGACAGATAAGCTCAAGAGGGGGGTCAACTACTTCGGGAAACAGGTAGGTCTGCTCTCTTTCATAATGGGGATGTTCGGTGTTTTCATCTCTCTCTTCTTCTCGTACAGTAGGGCCACTTCCCTCGCAGCCCAAAACTACCCCTTAGAGCTCATAATGGCCAGGCTCTTTCAGGAGGTGAGCGGCTTCATAGCCCTCTCCCTCACCGTGATGTTCGTTGGCAGTGCGATAGAGAGCTTCGCCAACAGAAATGTGAATGCCTTCGAGAAGTTAATGGGCGCTGGCCTTGTGCTCTCTCTTTGGATGTCCTTTTACTTCATAGGACAATACATGGAGGGGAGTATAGGTCTGCTTAGGTTTCTAGCGATGCAGCTCGGGGCTTTAGTGTTCGCGATCTCAGTATTCTTCATAACCCTTAGGCTGGGGAAGATCTTCAGAGAGAGAGGATGGGAGTGAGATATACAGGTCAGCGGCCTTCTTCAGTGCCGTACTGAAGCCTGGTTCGGCTCCGATCACGATGACCTCTTTCCCCTCCTCTTTAGCCCTGTGTACTATGGGCATGTAAGCCGCGCTCCTAGCGACCAGCACCAAGGAATCTATCTTCTCGCTGTAGACAGCATCCATAGCAGCTATGGTGAAGTCCACTTCGACCTTTCCAGTTGAAATAACAGCCCTGAAACCGGCGTTGACGACAGCCTCCACCAGTTTCTCAGGCGCCTTCCTATCCAGAACTACAGTGGCGACACGAATCCTCCCTTCCTCCTCAGCCAATTTCCGTATCTCCTCGAGATCTATCCCTAATTCTTTTCTCAGGATGTTAGGCCCGTCCACTATGATCGCCAGCTGCTTCCCCTTTTTCTTCCTGACACTCCTGAGGACCTTCATTCCTATCGGATGGTCCGCCACCTCATAACTTAAATAGACTACTTCCATCATGCCCTGAGGCCAAATGTTCTGTCCCAAGTGCGGAACCCTCATGAGGCCCAAGAAAGTGGGCAAGGAGCTCGTCTACTACTGTCCCAGTTGTGGATATGAGATGAAGGGTAATCCGGGGAAGTCGACGGCCATAGTCACGAAGGTCGCCTCCGATAGCGATGGCGTGATAATAGCTGAGGGGGGCAAGAAGTTAGCGGCACCTATAGTGGAGGCCAAGTGTCCCAAATGCGGTAACGATAAAGCCTATCTGGAGATCGTCCAGACCAGAGCCGCCGATGAGCCTCCCACGAGGATATACACCTGTACCAAATGCGGATATACTTGGAGGGAATATGCCTGATCAGAGGGAGGTAATGGCCTCGAGGACCGTCTTAACCAGACCGGTTTGATCGGGATGCATGAAGGTCAGGCCGCTTGACACAAACGGCGATACCACTAGGAACATTCCGCCGGCCTTCAACCCTCCACCCCTGATGTTGTACCAGTGAGTAAGGGCGAGGATCACCGACATCTCCATCTCAGTAGCTAAGACTCCAACCCTAGTCAGGAAGGCAAGTCTCTTCCTCCCGGATTCCGGATCTACAGATAGTTCGGGATCCTCAAACTCGTACAAGGTATCTTTCGTGTGAGTCACCCCTATGTGTAGATTCTCGCCCTTCTCGTATCCCATCGCCTTGGCCGCGGTCTCTAGCGCCCTTACAACCTCCTCATGGGATATTAGGGGGAAGTCACCAACTATCCTTCTAGATACCTGTTCGTCGGAGATCACAGCCCTCGATATCACGAGATGTCCTACCTCGACCTCAGGTTGGAGGCTGCCGCAGGTTCCGGCCCTTATAATAATTCCTTCACGATTCATCGCCTCTATTACCTCTCTAACCACTATAGATGCTGAGGAGGGGCCCATTCCGGTATCGACGATTGCGATCTCCTTTCCCTTATAGGTCCCCATGGCTATGAGCTGTCTACCCTCCTCCAACAGCCTTCCTCCGATAATCTCGGAGATTAGGGAGACTCTCCTTCGAGAACCGACCAGTATCACCCTAGGAGGGAGGGTACCTTCGGAGATTCCTAGGTGGTAGAGCTTCAAGAGATCACCAAGCCGAGATTCTCAGCATCCTTTAAGAAATTGGGGTAGGAATCTGCAGCCCATTCTTCCCCTCTCACCTCGCATCCCCTCTCTGATGCTGCTGCCAAGGCCGCCATGGCCATGAAAATCCTATGATCGCCGTGGGATTCGAGAGTGTGACATTCTCTCACCCTTCCTATGCCATTAACGACGAGGCCGTCTTTCAGTTCCCTAACATCAACTCCCACCTTCTCCAGCTCCACTCTCACGTTCCTTATCCTGTCACTTTCCTTCAGTCTCGCGTGAGCTACGCCCTTGATCACGCTTCTCCCTTTAACGAACACGGCTAATACTGCGGCTAGGGGTAGGAGGTCTGGAGCGTTCCTCAGATTCAAGGTCGCTGGTTTGTCGGGCCTTCCCTCGACGATCAGTGAATCACCGTACCACTCAACTGAAACACCGAATGCCCTGAGGACATCCACTATCAACTCGTCAGCCTGCGGTTTCCTCCTATCGAGTCCCAAGACCTCTAATTTACCCCCTGTGAGAGAGGCCATGACCATCAACGGGGCAGCGAGGCCGAAATCCCCGGGTATGGACATGTTCAGTCCTCGGGGGCGGATGGGCTCCACTTCGAGTATATTCCCCAGTCTCACGCGGGAACCGGCTTCCCTGAGCACCCAAGCAGTCATCTCGAGATAGGGCTTGGAGACGAGTTCTCCCTCGTACTTGAGCCTCACACCCTCCTCTGACATAGTTCCCGCTATGAGCAGGGCTGAGAAGAATTGAGAGCTTACATTTCCCGGTAATAATGCATCTCCACCCTTGAGCCCTCCTCCCCTTACGATGATCGGCGGCAGGCCGTTCAGCCCGGCGCTGACGGCCCAACCACCCAAAGAGTTGATAGCCTCGATCAGAGGGGCCATTGGCCTCTTCCTGAGCCCCTCATTCCCAGTGAGAACTGTATAGCCTCTCTCAGTGAGGGTCGATATGGCCGCGTAGAACCTTATGGTAGTTCCAGATCCTCCGCAGTAGATCACATCCTCCGGATTAATAGGGCGGTCAGGGGGTTCTACCACGATATCCGCCCTTCCCTCACCATCCTCCAACTGGAGAGAGGCACCCATCATTTCAGCCGCCCTCAGTGTAGCCAGTACATCTCTAGCTAGAGACACACCATTCAGCACAGACCTTTTATCGGAAAGGTGGGCGACTGTAACCGCTCTGTGAGAGTAGCTCTTTGATGGTGGTGGGTTGAGCCTTCCCTCTATCAGTGAGGGATTTACTAGGACCATCTCCCCTTCTTGCAGTGGGTATATATAACCGAGGTGTTCGTCGAGGGCCACACCTATAAGCGGATGCTTCCGACTCCCTCGGTGTGTCCATGGGGGAGATGATCGTCGTCACGGTCGTCGGAGCGGACAAGCCGGGTATCGTGGCTGCGATATCGTCCGTGCTCGCTGAGGCCAAGGCGAACATAGTCGACATATCCATGACCGTCCTTAGAGGTTTCTTCTCCATGATAATGGTGGTTGACATCTCCGAGTCGGTCTCCGATCTCACCGAGTTGAGGGGCCGGTTGGAAGAGAAGGGAAAGGAGATAGGGGTTCGGGTAATGGTCCTTCATGAGGATGTGTTCAGGTACATGCAGAAGGTCTAGGTGATTGAGATGACCAAGTACGATGCTTCAGAGTTGGCTGAAATAATTGAGATGCTATCGTTCCAGCATCTAGATATCAGGGCCGTGACCATGGGTATCAATATCATGGGAGCTCTCAGACATGACAGCCTAGCAGAAGGAGTGCGTAAAATAGTGGAGAGGGGAGCTGATGAATTGAAAGATGCCGTAGAGGAGGTATCGTCCAAGTTAGGTGTACAAATAGTCACCAAGAGAGTAGCGGTTACCCCTGTCAGCATGCTAGTCGATGCTAGTGCCGGTAACTTGGAAGAAGCCTTAAAGCTGAGCGTTTCTATCGCCCAAGCGCTGGATTCAGCTGCCGCAGACTTGGCTGTGGATTACATCGGGGGATATGCGGCATTTGTCGAATCGGGCTACTCGCTCGGTGATAGGGGAATCGTGAAATCAATACCGGAGGCCCTATCCTCGACGGAGAGAGTCACTGCTATGGTGAATGCCGCCTCCACCCTAGCCGGGATAAACATGGATGCCGTGTATGAGATGGGTGAGATAGTTAAGAGGACCGCTCATCTCACCGAAGGTGAGGGATGCACCAGACTTGGAGTCTTCGCCAATGTACCAGAGGGTACTCCGTTCGTCCCGGGAGCGTACCATGGGAGGGGCGAGGAGGATCCCGTGATAAATGTGGCGGTTAGCGGGCCTGGTGTGATAGAGAACGTGGTCAGATCGCTGGAGGGTGCGGATTTGAGGACTTTACACGACGCCATGAAGAGAGCGGCGTTTAAGATTACGAGGCTCGGTGAGCTCGTGGGTAGGGAGGTTGCGAAAAGGTTGGGGGTGAGGTTCGGTTCAGTAGATCTCTCCCTAGCCCCTTCACCCGCAGTTGGAGATAGCGTGGCCGATGTGCTTAGGGCCATGGGAGTGGAGGAGCCTGGAGCTCCCGGTAGTGTGTTGGCCCTCGCTATACTCACCGATGCTGTGAAAAAAGGTGGTGCAATGGCTACTTCATCGGTGGGAGGATTGAGTGGGGCCTTCATACCAGTGAGCGAGGACTTAGGTATGGCTGAGGCGGTCAGAAAGGGTGCCTTAGCCCTCAGCTCTCTGGAGGCCATGGCAGCGGTGTGCAGCACTGGGTTGGATATGGTGGTGCTGCCGGGAGATGTGGAGGAGCATGTAATAGCTGCCATAATAGGGGATGTCATGGCCCTAGGGATAGTGCTGGACAAGTCCTTAGGTGTGAGGCTGATCCCGGTTCCCGGAGCCAAGGAGGGAGATGAAGTGGATTTTGGTGGGCTGTTGGGTAAGGCTCCCGTGATGCCTGTCGGCAGGTTCTCCTCCAAGGCCCTAGTGATGAGGGGGGGTATAGTACCCCCTACCGTCTCTAGGCTTATGAAGGGGTGATCCTGATGAAGAAGCTCAAGTTCAGGGGAAAGTACAAAGGAAGAATACTGAGCGGAGAAAAGAAGACCACGTTAAGGCGGGAAACGAGTCTAAAACCCGGAGATAGGGTAGTGGTGGAGGCTGGTGAGGAGGAGATAGGTGAGGCAATCATAAGGGAGATCTCCGAGGTAAAGGTGGAAGAACTAACGGATCAGCACGCTAAGGAGGATGGTTTCTCCAACTTGGAGGAATTGCTCAGGGAACTCCGCTCCATTTATGGGAAGGAAGTCCTTAGGAGGGGGACTAAACTAAAGTTGATAAAGTTCGACATGAGGTCCAGAGTGGAGGGAGAAAAGTGAGCTTCGGAGCGTTCCTCATGCCTACCAAGGGTGAAGAAGAGCTTCCCCGGGACTGGGATGTGATAATTGTAGGCGGCGGACCCGGTGGATTGACGGCCGGAATATACCTAGCCAGGTACGGGCTTAGAACTCTAGTTATAGAGAAAGATACCCCGGGTGGGAAGGTTTCCATAAATCCCATAGTGGAGAACTATCCGGGCTTCACCTACATCACAGGAGAAGAGTTGTCGAAGATATTTCACAAACACGCGAGCCAAGCTGGAGTGAAGATTCTCTTTCCAGAGGAAGTGGTCAAGTTAGACCTAAAAGGAGACTGGAAGAAGGTGTACACGAGGAGTGGGAAGGAGTTCTCATCTAGGGCACTCATCATAGCAACTGGCGCTGAGGACAAGAGACTGGAAGTTCCAGGGGAGATGGAGTTCTACGGAAAGGGGGTGAGTTACTGCGCTGTTTGCGACGGACCCCTCTTCAAGGGTAAGGAGATAGTGGTTGTCGGTGGCGGGAATACTGCAGCAGTCTCCACTCTATACTTAGCCAAGCTGGCTAGTAGGGTGATCCTAGTGCATAGGAGGGACAAGTTGAGAGCAGAGCAGGCTTTAGTCGATCAGGTAATGGGCCTTCCTAACGTCGAGTTTAGATGGAAAAGCGTAGTCACCGAGATAGTGGGAGATGAGAGGGTGAGAGGGGTCAGGATAAGAAATTTGGAGAGTGGAGAGGAGGAGTTAATTGAGGCCGAGGGGGTCTTCATATTCATCGGAGTCATCCCCCAAAGTCACATCGCCAGGCAGGCCGGTGTCAAGACCGATGAGAAGGGGTTCATCTTGGTGGATTACTGGCAGAGGACCAACTGCTTCGCCGTCTACGCTGTGGGCGATGTGACCGGTGAACCTATGCAGATAGCTAAAGCCGTGGGAGAAGGGGTCAAGGCGGCCACGGACATACACGATAGGATATTCGGAGGCGCTTACGGGGAGCCCAAGGCTTCTTGGCACCCCACCCCTTGCGTCCCGGAGGATTAGCTCACCCTCATCACGGGAACTCTACCGAACCTGCCGAGCTCGACCTCCTCTCCCGGTTTACCATCGACTAAGATTATCCTGACACCTAGGATCCTGTTTTTCACGTAGCTTGAGGCTAAAATATCCCCTATCAACGCTGCTATCACCTTATCCGGTGTAGAGATCGGGAGAACAACCATGTCCAGTCCGGTTATGCAGTAAGGAGTTAGAGAAACCAGATCTCTGGCGGTGAGGGATCCTTCCAACGTCAACTCCTTTAGGAGATCGTCCTCCGCCATGGGGAGCATCACCTCATTATAGCCTAAGGGTCTGAATTCCTCGGAAGCCTCTTTTATGGACCTATTTAGTTCCAATATCGCTCTTGCCGTCCCGGGGGCCATAAAAGGGGCTCTTGCCATGAGACTAACCACCTGAGCTGAGCTTTCATCCATCCACGGGCTGAGAGAGTAATCTATGCCGAGGATTGGGACCTCATCGCCCACAGCATCCGTAAAATTCCCATGGGCCTCGCTGAATATGATAGAGAGTACATGCCTCACGGTGGTATCCGGTTCTTCCGCCTCGTAGAGGGCTCCATAGAGGTCGGAAGGGTAGAGTAGGGAAGCGCTCAATCCTAAGGAGGAGGACTTGGATGCCGGGAAGTATGGTCCTTCCGGGGGTGGATCCGACGTAACCGCGAGCATCGTTCCGTACTCCGGCCCCAGCTCCTCGGACACTCTCCTTATGAACGACGCCGCGTACCCCAAATGAGCGGCATAAGGATCTCTTCCGAGGGACACTGAGGTGAAATAGCCGTTCTCAAGCAGTTCCCATGCCCTATCGAACCCCTTCAACCCCTCTCCTGAGTACACCGCCTTGAGATCGAGGTCTAACTCATCCCCCGGTTCGGGTGAGACGACTCTAGTCGTGAATGACTCCAGTCTCGACGAAACTCTCTCGAGCAAGTCCGAGTAGGAGAGGTATTCCTCCGGATCCCTCACATGGAGAGTGACCGCCCTGAACCTCATGATAGCACCTATCCCATCCTGAGTAAGATCTCCCGGACCAGCAAGCTATAGACCTTCCTCTTTCCCCTTCTCTCCGACTTCACTAACCCCTTAGACTCCAAGATCTTGAGCATCTCTGACACAGAACCCACAGGTCTCCCTAGGGAGCGGGCTATCTCTGACACGGTAGCCCACTCTCTCTTGGCTAAATAGCCCATTATCTCCAGTCTAGCAGGAGTGAAAACCTCGGTGAATTCCATGGCATCCTCTATACTCAGTTCGAGCCTCCCTCTGGAGGATCTCCTGAGTACCTCATTCACGTATTGCTTCCATATGAATCCGTCGGTCAGTTCCTCCATGCTGGCTCTGTCTTCCTTAAGTGAGGAGATGAACTCTTGAAAGCTCTTTCCGTACTTGGCCTCAAACTTCCTGATCTCGCTCAACAGCTTAGATAGGGGGATCTCCGATAAGTCCTCTATCTTTACCCTCCTTCTAGCCTTCCTCGAGCTCTTCATCTTCATTGTCCAGCCCCCCTAGCCCTTCCAATTTGTCGAGGATCAGTTCAAGCACGGGTCTGAGGTCCTCGCATCTCAGCTTACCTAACCTCTTCCTCACTTGCAGGAAGGTATCCTCCCCTTCCGAGTCTATCCTCACCCACTCGTCTTCTCTCCACAGATTCTTCCTGTACAAGAGCCTGAAGCTGGCCTTTCTTCCGCTATCCACACAAATTATTGTGGCCTTTCCTTCTCTCAGTGTTACTTCCTCCTTCACTAGGCGGGCCATTGCCCCCGCCTGTGTCATGCGGGACACCAATAAAAGATTTTTTCTAAGTTAGCTTTTTTCTAAATTAAGAACGATTAATCTCCGCGAGATACATATCTGACTATTTTATGAGAAGCCGCTTTAATAGGATTTATTTAGTGAAATATTTATAAATTAGCTTGATATATTTTGCTCTGGAGGTGGGATCATGGTCGAGGCGGGAATACCTCTCAAGCCGATGGGGAAGGAGGAAATCCACAGGCTCGAATATAGTCTGCTTATCTCCTCCTTGATAGAGGTACTCACGGATCCAAAGTTTGTAGAGCAGTTGAGGGATCCTAAGGACAGGTTGACTTGGATCGACAGCATAGCTACCGCTGCCGCTGCTCTCGCGAGGGAGAAGGCGGGGATGACACTTTCGGAGATAGCCGATGACATAGGGAGAACCGAGGCCACCATAAAGAAGCACCTAAAGGGCGAGACTGAGGCGGGAAAGATAGTCTTGGAAGCCTACAAGAAGCTGGAGAAGGGGGAGATAGATGACACTCTAAGCGTGATTCTTGGTCTCAAGAAGGTCGAGGGATTGGACGAGGTTAAAGAACTCCTTAAGAAGGCGTCAAGCCTATTGGAGGAGGCATCTAGGGATCTCAAGGAGGCTATGGAGAAGCTCGGTTGATCACAACCCAGCCACTCTCTTTTCCAGTCTAACTTGAGCTTCCGGTGATACCAGCAGTTTATCCGTGTAGTACACCTTATCCACGGTTCCGCCTGATACATATACCCTCTCCGCCGTTATCTGCGACACCTTCGACCTCCCCATAACCTCAACCTCCACCGCGCTGATGGTCCCCACGCTGGAATCCCTCACCCTAACTCTTCCCCCAGTAACCCTCGATACCCTAGCATTTATCAGCTCAATCTCCTCACCTTCGACCTCAGTAGCCTCTCCAACCACCATAATCCTCCCTCCGGCCAACTTACCCTTTCCCTTGCCAGCTACATGAGCTTCCTCCGCGAAAATGGATCCCGATACCTTCAAGGCTCCTCCTACCTCCAGAATCCTCACCCTGATTTCGCCCTCCACCTTCAGCACTTCATTCACCTTCAGCTGACCCCCAGTCAGATGTCCGACCACTTCGGCCATCCCAGCCTCCGCTTCACCGATGTCCGTGCTGCCACCCACCCTGAGGGTTCCTCCCACCCTGAGACTGGTTATCTTACAGCTCCCTAGTTTCGCTGATCCCCCGACTAAGGCATACTCTATGCTCCCCTCGTCCACCTCAATCGATCCCCTCACTTCCAGATGCTTCACATTAGCCCTCATTGCTCTGAAACTTCCGGAGATCTTCGCCTTCTCGGCCTCGAATGAAGCACAGGATAGAGAACCCTCCACTTTAAGCTCACCCGCCTTAACGGAACTGCTGACCCTCATGGGACCACGGATATGTGCTCTCTTTACCTCCACGGTTCCAGCGTCTAAGAAATCAGTAATGAGCTCATCTACCTCAATTATACCGCATTTCAGTCCCTTGGCCTTCACTTTAACTGCATGCAGCTCCTCAGCCTCAAGTCTACCCTTGCATACTACCTCGGTGGCCTCTAGAGATCCCTTTATCTTCGCGGATCCTCTGCACTCGACCCTTTCGTATCTCCCGACGGGTTCAAAGGTTTCGTTCTTATCTATCACTACCTCCATTACCCTCACCCAGCGATTGCAGGTCCTTTCTCACATGTCTACGGATGTTCTCCACATCCCAAAAGATAGAGAGCTCCAAATTAAACATCTCACGGGCCTGACCGAGGGGTCCCCTCTCGAGGCCCTCAATGGCCCTCCTGTAAGGATCCCCTAAGGTCCCGGGGAGGACATACAAAAGCTCTCTCTCCCACTCTCTCTCCACTCTCACAAGATCTTCGGGCCTGTCTACATCTAATAGCCTCCAAGGATCGACTAAAAGACCGGCCGATATCATTAAAATAGAGGAAGCCGCTCTGTGGATATCTGTTACCCTAACATTCTTCAGACGGCAGGCTCTTCTCACGTAAGTCAGTGGTTCCAGTGATCTGATGTGGGCTATCATTGGGTCCAAGTACCTGTCGCCGGTAGACCATAGGAGACCGCATATCTGGGCTGTGGAGCCCTCACATATCTCAAGAAAAGACTTTAAGACGTCGCCGGTCACCCAAGGCAGGTCTGCAGGTAGTAGAAGGGTATTTCTCTCCCTTACTGATGAGAGCACGCCTCTAATAGGGCCCGTGCAGGGTAGCGGCTCGTCAACTCTGTAATCAACTCCAGTAAGTTTTGAGAGTCTCTCACCATTTTCCTCACTCCTAACCGAGAGAACAACTCTCTTAGTTATTGTTAGGGCTGCTTCAACTACTCTGACCAATATTTCCTTGCCGTTAACTTTATAGATCAATTTATCTCCCCCGAATCTGGTACTTCTTCCTCCAGCGAGGATAACTGCCTCTTCAAGCCTCATCTGAAGCACCTCGCTGCGAAGTAACGGCAGTGTATATTCCGCTTAGAACTAGGGCACCTCCAATGATCGTCGTGACGCGGGGTAGCTCTCCCAGAAGTATTGCGGCCAGTATGGACGCGCCGATGGGCTCTCCCAGAATGGATACGCTGACTACAGATGCCTTCAGATACTTAAGGGCGTAATTGTATGAGTTGTGCCCTAATCCACTCGGGATGAGAGCTAGCGCCAGGAATATCGCCCACTCCCTAATAGGGTATCCGGAGAGGGGAATACCGAGCGAGCCAGCTATTAAAAGGAGCAGGATTCCGGAGGTGCCGTACACCGAGGCAGTGTATGGTGCGAGATCTAGCTTCTCCCTCAGCCTCCTTCCAGCCACCAAGTAGACAGCCAAGGATATCGAGCCTATTAACGCCAGAAAATCCCCGAATAGATTAGAGCCGATATTTACATGTCCCATGGCAATTATTGAAGCTCCTAAGAGGGAGATAGCTATACCAACCGCCTCTCTAGCGTTGACTCCCTCACCTAGCACTAGGTATGATAGAAGGACCACGAAAATAGGAGAGGAGTCCACTATGACCGTGCTTGCGGCCACAGAGGTGTATTCCAAGCTGGCCGTCCATGTGCCGAAGTGTACCGCTAAACTCACCCCAGATAGGAAGAGCGCGACTCTTTCCGAATTTGAAAGATTTAGTAACTGATCTAGAGAGCCTAGAGAGAGGATTAACATGAGTAAGGAGGCGAATACCATCCTGTAACCTGCTATGATGAGGGAATTGCTCTCGCTGAACCTTATCAATATGCTTGCGGTGGATACTGCTGCTATGCCTATGGCCAGTGCCAATTTTGGGTTTAGAGGCGGTTCCGACTCTACCATCAGGCCTCATCTCGGCCCATTATTATAACATTGATGCCGCGGGAGTTCGATCAATTTTTATAAGAGGGGGTCAGACATCCCCGAAGGTGAAGCTAATTTGCCCGACGATGGCATGAAGGGCAGGTTAATCGATGTTCTCGTCATAGCAGTCACTTACATAATAGGTGCTGTCATCAGGGTCCTCCCGACCTTCAAGTACGGGGCCCACCTGACCGCGGATGATCCACTGCTGCACTACAGGATAACGGAGTACTTGGTGAGGACAGGGCACCTGCCGACCTTTGATCCACTAGCTTGGCATCCTTGGAGCTACAACCCCAGCGAGGTGCTACCTATACTCCACTATTACACGGGAGCTGCCATATACAAGATCGCCTCCCTCTTCGGTTTTAATGACCTTTACACGGTGGTGGTGTACATACCTGTCGTTTTTGCTCCGCTGGTGGTCATACCTGTCTATCTATTGGCTAAGGAGCTATGGGGTAGGTCGGCGGCCATAACTTCCGCCTTCGCCATCTCCCTATCTTGGGCTTACATAAACAGGTCTCTGGCGGGGTGGTACAGGCACGAGCAGTTCGCGATCCCCCTGCTCATGACCTCCATGTATTTCACGATAAAGGCAATGAGAAGCGAGGAAGATTGGAAGGTATTAGCCTACTCTGGATTGAGTGGTCTCTTCCTAGTTTACTCAGCTGGAGTATGGGCTGGCTTCAAGGCACTCTACGACGGCTATGCCCTGCTCCTCATGATACTCCTAGTATTGAACAGGTTGGACTGGCGTAGAGGACTGGCTCTGGGTCTGCCTCCCTTGTACGTGCTGCTGGCAAGCCTCGGATTCCTCTCAAACCAAGCTTATAGGAAGCTCTACATAAGTGTGGAGAGCACGCTCGTCTGGGCGTCACTCCTAGCGGCTCTGATATACATAATCCTCCCTGAGGTAGATGTGAAGGCTCTAAGTGAACGAAGAAGGGTAGTATCCATTGGAATCGGGTTGGCCCTTCTCGCCGCGTTCTTCGCCTTCGGCATATATCAGCCTCTCACGGGCAGGTTGATGAGGGTTCTCTTCCCCTCAGTAAAGCTTCCGCAGGGAAATGTCGTCGAAACGGTTGCCGAGCATGGTGCTGGAGCGACGGTGGAAACTCTCACCACGCTCCTAGTGCCTGGAGTACTGGGCCTCTTCTTCCTGTTGGTAGAGAGGTGGAGGAATGACGACGAGCTCATGATAGGCATTATGACCCTCATCTCCCTCTACTTCGCCACTAGCATAGTGAGGCTTCCCCCGCTAGCCGCTCCATTCGTAGCCCTAGTGTCCGGTTTCTTTGCGTACAGGATAGTGGTGTTCTCGGAGCCCTATATGAAGAAGATCAGGTCTCTTGAGAGGGCTAAGAAGAGGAGAGGTGGCAGCCTCCCCCTATCCAAGAAGCTAGGGATGATGAAGGTTCCAGTCACGATGATGATCTTGTTGGTGGTGCTTCCGATTGCTTTCCAAGGCCACATCAGGAATTACGGGGCCGGACACTCCGAATACGTCCTTACCTTCCAAGAAGCTATGGAGTATCCGCTCGGTTTCACCGAGGGATGGAAGGATGCGTTAGAGTGGTTGAAGGAGAATACGAAGCCGGATGAGGTTGTAATATCGTGGTGGGACTATGGTTACTGGATGCAGACAGGGGCGGGCAAGATAACCATGGTGGACGGACTAACTATAAACTCCACCCAGATAAGGTTAGTGGCTAGGGCCTTCATAGGCCCTGAGGAGAGGATGCTGGATCTGGCAAGCAGGTTTAACGCTACCTACGTCGTAGTCGATGTGCCTAGGGAGGTTGGGCAGTTCTCTGGAGGTGGGAAATGGGTTGCCATGGCCTGGATAGCCGGTGAGTTCCAGCACAGCCCCTATAGGCCTGACGAGGCTAGGAAGTGGTTCGCACAGGACCTGCAGAAGTTCTTCGTATTTGATAAGACTACCGGGCGATCCCTCCCCACAGATTACACGCTAAACACTACGCTCTACAAGATGGCCCTAAATGCAATAGGTGGGGCCAAGCTGAACTACTTCGATCTGGTCCACGTGGGTAAGAATAAAGGGTATGTCGAGGTGGCAATCTTCAAGGTTAAGGGGTGATCTAATGGATCCACTGGCCTATTTTGAGAGAGAGGACGAGATTGAGAGACCCGTCTTCGCGGAGCTTAAGGAGAAGTTCATCTCTGAAGCCGAAGAGGAGCACATTTCCTCATTGCCCAAGATGACCTTCGCCATGGTGAAGCCGGATGCGTTCGTGAGAGGGCTTGCTCCTGAGGTCATAAGCAGGCTGAAGGAATCGGGACTAATTCCGGTGGCTATGAAGGTCACCGAGATGGATGAGACGCTCATTGACGAGCTCTACATGTTCGTGAAGCAGAAGTACTTTGATTCCTGGTGGATCATGCCCAAGGTGTTCAGCCAAGCCCCTGTAATCCCAATGATCCTCGTTGGTGATCCCGGGGAGTTTCAGCACCTCAGTGCCAAGTTGAGGGACATAATCGGCCCGACTACGCCAGACGCAGGCAAACCAGGGAACCTGAGGTACGACCTGAAGGGAACCAACAGGGTACTCAACATCATACATGCAGCAGATGACCCTGCGGCTGCTGTCAGAGAGGCCAGCGTGTTTTTTGATATGGATGAGATCTTAGATGCGATACTTTCCACGGAAGAGGTGAGATACGACCCTGATGAGATAGTACCGGAAGAGCCGGTGAACCTTTTGAGGTGGAGGACCTTCAATGAGGTTAAGCTGGAGGCCTTAGATTACATAGACATAAGAAGGGCAGAGATTCAAGATCTCTTGGATAGGGAGGCCGAAGTAGTGGCTAAAGAATTGCCCATAGATGAGGAAAGACTCGCTCTCAGGGAAATTGAGGCCAAGTTATCCAAGACAGCTAGTGAGGTAGTGGAGGAGATAAATAGAGAGCTCATCAGGAACGCTAGGCTCCCAGCCGATCCCAAGGGTAAGGGCAAGCTGGCCGAGAGGTTGGAAGATTCTTTAGTAGCTGCCACCATGATAAGGTTGCTCAGCGATGAGAGAGCCCTCTCCAACGAAAATGAGTTCGACAAGCTGCTTATGTTCAGTCTTTCTAGGGAATTAATCGGTTCAGGATGGGGAGAGGTCGTTGTTCATAGTACATGGGCCGTTATGCCACAGATGGTGAGGGATCTCGAGAAGAATAGCAAGGTGATCATATCTACGTCCTAATCTTTTTTATGACGCGGGGTATAAATAGCAAAAGGTCCCTTTATGTCGAACGGATACCGTTATATATAACGAAAACATATGTTATAGTAGGTGGTAGGGAACGATACAGCCGTGCGAACTCGTGGTTAAGACGCTCATCCCCTCGGTAAGGGCCCTCGTAGCCAAGGAACTCATAACTAAGTATAAGCTCAGACAGATAGATGTGGCTAAGATGCTTGGGGTTACCCAAGCGGCCATAAGTCAGTATCTGAGAGGGGCCAGGGGTAACATAATAGATCTGAGGAACGATAAGGAGATAATGAGAATAGTGAACAGGATAGCCACTGGTCTCATAAATAAGGACCTCACGAAGAAGGATCTCTCCATCCTAATATGTGAGATATGCTACCAAGCTAGGAAGAAGCGAATCTACTGCAAGTCTGGTATGAGGATCCAAGGAAAGTACGCGGAAGCTGCTGACCTCATGTGTATGGAATACGACATCCCTAGGGAGAAGGGAGAGCTCAAAGACGTAGTTAATAGGCTGCTCCAAGGCACCAGTGGGGAGTAAAAAGGGAAAGGGGCTCAGGAGACCTCCTTTATCTTATCCTCAACTATCTCCAGAGCTTTGAACAGGTATTCCTCCTCTATATTGAGCGGCGGGAATACCCTGAGTGCGTTTACACCCGCTGTTATTATTGCCACCCCCGATCTCCAAGATCTCATCATTATCTCGTGGGCTAGGTCAGGCGCTTTCTTCTTGCTGGCCTTGTCCTTCACTATCTCTATCCCTATCATGAGGCCCTTACCTCTCACGTCTCCCACTATTTCGTACTTCTCCTTCCACTCGTTGAGGAGCTTCATCACTTTCTCTCCAAGAGATGCGGCTCTTTCCACAAGCTTCTCCCTCTCTATAACGTTTATTGTGGCCAAACCGGAGGCGCAAGACACGGGATTGCCGCCGAACGTGGAGGCGTGGGATCCGCCGGGCCATGTCATCACATCCTCTCTAGCTATCGTAGCCCCTATGGGCAACCCCCCGCCCAAGGCCTTGGCACTGGTCATGATGTCGGGTTCCACTCCGAAATGCTGTATGGCCCACCATTTCCCAGTTCGACCCATACCAGCTTGGACTTCGTCGTCTATCAGTAATATTCCGTGCTCGTCGGCGAGCTTTTTGAGCTGGGGTATGAAATTGTCTGGGGGAACTATGTAACCCCCTTCCCCTTGAATCGGCTCAAAGATGAAGGCAGCCACCTCTTCTGGTGGAACGAACTTGCTGAGGATCCAGTCTTCGATGAAAGCTATGGTTCTATTGGCGCACTCCTCTGGATCATCGGGTGATGCTCCAAACGGGCATCTGTAGGCGTAGGGGTATGGGACATGTACAACACCCGGAACTAGGGGCGAGAATCCAGCGCGCTGGACGGGCTTGCTGGAGGTAATGCTGAGGGAGCCGTAGGTCCTCCCGTGAAAGGCGCCAATGAACCCGATTATGTACTGCCTCTTGGTCTTCCATCTAGCCAGCTTTATCGCCGCCTCGACGGATTCAGTTCCGCTGTTGGAGAAGAAGACTTTCTTCCCAAAGCTCCCAGGGGCAATCGATACGAGTTTCTCGGCGAATCTAACCGATTCCTCGTAGTAAAAGTCGGTATTAGAGTAGTGAAGGAGTTTCTCCGCCTGCTTCTTTATGGCCTCCACTACATCGGGGTGGGCATGCCCCACATTCATTACCCCGAGCCCCGAATTGAGGTCTATGTACACATTGCCATCCACATCATACAGAAGCGATCCCTCACCCTTCTCAACGACGAGAGGGTAGAACCGCACGTAGGAGGGGGAGATCACCTTAGAATCCCTCTCTAAAATTTCTCTGGCTTTAGGGCCTGGCGGGGTGACTATTATCTTAGGTACCTCCATAGCACCACCCTACGACATTCGATCCTATTTGTTAAAAAATTACCCTAAGAATCTTTTAGCACCGATCACCCATCGAAGAACCATCACTTCGGATATGGCGAGCTCTCCGGTTTCCATTGGTAAATACCAGTCGCATATGGGGATTCCAAGGTCGTTTTGATCATGCCAACTCTGAGGACTATTGACTAAGTTAGCGAGCCAATATGTTGAACGATTGAAGTAGATTGAGGCAATATAAGAGTATGCCATCTAGTCTTTTTTTGGAGAAATGTATTTCTTGACCCCTCTTTTCTCACACTACAACGTTTATATTTAATAATAGGGAGAGGAGCATACAGACAGCCCTACAATGGGGTGAGTCTATGCGGAATGGAATGAATGGTGTTAGTGTAGCGATCTTCGCACTAATGGTGGCACTTCTACTCCTGCCATCGGCCTCGCCTTTGCTGGCTGAGCCTGAGGAAAAGCTTCCCTTTAACAAGTACGGATGGTTCGACCAAGTGGTGTTCTTCTCCGAGCCTAGTAGAGACAAGGCCCTAGACATGCTCATAAAGGGAGATATGGATGCTTACTTCATAGATATCTCTGATCCCGTTGCTTTCAAGAAGATCAAGGAGTCCCCACAGCTGGAGTATGACTTCTCCTACGGATTATACTATGAGCTTACCTTCAACCCCGTAGGCCCCACCTACAAGGATGGACGACTGAACCCCTTCAGCGTTCCCAGAATAAGGGAGGCCATGAACTACGTCATAGACAGAGATTACATAGTTAACGAGATAATGGGCGGGCTCGCCGTGCCTAAGTTCACCTGCTTGGTGAAGGCGTTGCCCGAGGGTCAGAGGTACATAGATGTCCTCGATGAGATTGAGGACATGTACTCCTACGATTTCGACAAGGGTAAGGCCATAATAGATGCTGAAATGAGGAAGCTCGGCGCGACTCTGATGGGCGACAAGTGGTACTACAACGGAGAGCCTGTCAAGATTAAGTTCATAATAAGGGTGGAGGATGCTAGAAAGCCCATAGGAGACTATGTAGCTACTCAGTTGGAGAAGCTCGGCTTCACCGTTGAGAGGATGTACATGACCTTCAGGGAGGCCGCCAGGTACTGGATATGGGGTGATCCTGCCGAGGGTCAGTGGGATCTTTACACTGGTGGTTGGATAACTACCGCGGTGAGCAGGGACGATTCCGATAACTTCCTGTTCTTCTACACGCCTGAGGGCCTGCCCGGATTCCCGCTTTGGGATGCCTACAAGCCCGCACCTGAGTTCTATGAGGTCGCCAAGAAGCTCGCTTACAGGCAGTTCAAGAGCATAGAGGAGAGAAACGAGCTCATGAGGAAGGCCATCGAACTCTCGCTCAAGGACTCCGTGAGAGTATGGCTCGTAGATCAGACTGCCGTCTGGGTAAGGAGGAAGGGTCTCTTCCTCATAGCGGACTACGCTGGAGGATATCCGACTCCTATATGGGCTCTGACCATGAACAGGGACGAAAAGATGGGTGGTACCGCTAGAATAGCCAGCGCTGAGGTGATATCTGATCCTTGGAACCCTGTTGCCCCGTCCGATGCTATATACGACACAATGCTCTACGACTACGGTGTAACTGAGGCTGCGTTCTCGCTGCATCCGAAGACCGGATTACCGATACCTATAAACGTCAAGACGGTTCAGATGTGGGCCAAGAAGGGCTTGTTAACCTCTGCTAACGAGGAGACTAAGGATTGGTTCAACCTGACGTTCGTAGACGAGGTAACTGTACCTCCCGATGCTTGGTACGGATGGGATGTGGAGAACCAGAAGATAGTTACTGCAAAGGATGCCGGCGTCACCACCGCCAACATAAAGTTCATCGTGGACTATGGAGATGTGCTGAACAGGACTGTCTATCACGATGGTACCAAGAGGACCCTCGCCGACTTCATAATACCGTGGATCCTCAACTTCGAGAGAGCCGATCCCAAGAGCCCATGGTATGACGAGTCCTTCGTGCCCAACTTCGAGGTATACAGGGAGAACTTTGTAGCTTGGAGAATAGTAAGTCTCGAGCCTCTCAAGATCGAGTACTACGTGAATGAGGTGCAGCTGGATGCTGAGATAATTGCTGCTGACTATGCCCTCTGGCCTGACATGCCTTGGCACACGATAGCCATTGGTATGCTCGCGGAGAAGAACAGGGAAGCTGCGTTCTCCTCCTCCAAGGCGGACAAGCTCGACGTAGAGTGGATGAACTACATAGCTGGGCCAAGCCTGAAGATACTCGAGAAGTACGTGAATGAGGCCTATGAGGAGGGTTACATACCATTCAAGAACTTCATGGAGAAGTACGTGACCACCGCTGAGGCGAAGAGGAGGTACAAGCTTTACAAGGAGTTCTATGAGAAGTACGGGCACTTCTGGGTCGGTGATGGACCGTACTACTTGGAGAAGGTCGATGCCGTTGCTCACACCGCCCTCCTGAAGGCAGTGAGACTCTTACCGTACACCATAGAGAAGCCCGCTAGGTTCCTCAGCGAGTTCATGATATACCCGTTCGAAATAGTGGCCTTCGGATTCGATAAGAACATCGTCTGGAAGTACTACCCGGCTGCCGACATAAAGTCTGGACCTGAGGGCGTCAGCCTCGTCGTGGGTGGTCCTAGGGTCAACATACACACCAAGGTAGCCTTCGAGGAGGTAGGCATCAAGTTCGAAGGCAACAAGATGATAGTGCCCGGTGCTGGTACCTACGAGGCTAGATGGGCCAAGATGGACCACGGGATAGCTGTCTTAATAGGAGACAACCTGTACGTCGCTGGAATAACGAGGTTCGGTACTGAGGCTGCACTGCTGTTCGTCAAGGAGCACAAGCTCAATAAGGCGCTCGTCATAGTCAAGTGGGAAGACAAGAACGGCAATGGACAGGTAGATCTGGACGAGATAACTGCCGTATTCGAGAAGCTCTGATCTCTCCTCTCTTTCTTTTTGAGGCGGCCTTAGCGCCCTAGATCAACTTTTTTATATTCAGGCACAAGGACATCTCTCGGCGAAGAGGATGAAGGTACCGCCTGTAGTTAAGGTACTCGTAAAGCGAGCGCTCATATTATTCGTAATAGTCCTCATTGCCACCTACATAACTATCCTAGTCGCTAACGTTGGAGGATACATAGACGATCTCAAGAAGAAGGAGATAGAGTTCCAAGTAGCTCAGGCAGTGCAAAACAATCCTCAGTACAAAGATCTCTCTCCTGTAGAGAAGACAGCACTCATCAAGAAGTTAGCGCAGGTGGAAATAAAACGACAGGGTTTAGATCAACCGTTCATTATCAGGAGTTTCCGGTACTTATGGGATGCTATAACGTTAGATCTAGGCCGGGCAGAGAAGATGACCAGCGACTCGGGCTCCCGTTCCGTCAGGGTGATCATTTTAGAGCGACTGCCTCAGACCATACTGCTATTCACAACCGCTACTGTGATTAACTTCTTCATTGGCCTGTTCGGAGGGCTGTCTCTATCAAGAAAGTTCGGCTCATTCCTTGATAGACTTGTGATCTATCTCTCACCAACCTCCGCCATACCTGGGTGGTTCTATGGGATATTCCTCATCATGATCTTCTACACATGGCTGCATGTACTTCCTCCCGGAGGTCTAGTAGACTACCCGCCACCTCCAGATCCCGTTGGTTATGTCTTGAGCGTTCTAAAGCACATGATACTTCCCCTGCTATCTTGGATCGTCTCCAACTTCTTCATAGGAATTTACAGTAACAGGACATTCTTCCTACTCTATTCAACAGAGGACTACGTCGAAGTGGCTAAAGCGAAGGGATTACCTCCGGGGCAGATCGAGAGGAGATACATCCTGAGACCCGCCCTGCCTCCAATAATAACACAGTTCGCCTTTGCTGTCGTGTTCTCTTGGAGTGGTGCTATAATCACTGAGACCGTCTTCAACTGGCCTGGGCTCGGTCTGGCCTACTATCAAGCCATCAACCTAGTTGATGTGCCAGTGATAGTGGGAATCACAGTAGTGTTCGGCTACCTCATAGCGGCCACGGTGTTCATTCTGGAGATCTTGTACGGGTTGGTAGATCCCAGGATAAAGGCTGGGTTGGGTGAGGCATTATGAGCGTCGTGTCCGAGGAGCTATCCCTTAAGGGTGTGGTCAAGGAACTCTTATCTTACAAGAGCGCGATACTAGGACTCATAATATTGGCAGGATTGATAGTTCTCTCTATATACGCTATCCTCTTCACCCCTTTCGCGGAGAGTGGTGCACTCTGGAATGACCAGCAAGTTTGGCTTAAGTATCCGAGAACTGCAGCTCCAGAGTGGACAAATATTTTCTCAGGCAAGAAACTTCCGAAGAATGTCTACGTTAATATGAGCAAACCAGTTAATATATCTAAGGAAGGTACCAGAATAAAGAGAACATACATATCTGAGTTTTCCTTTAACTACGACGACACACCATCCGAGGTCATATTCTTCTTCAACGCGAGTTACGAGAAGCTGCGCCCGAAGATCAGCATACTTTGGATAAGACCTGACGGCGAGAATCTCTCATTGGGTGAATACAAGATCAGAAAAGGCGGTACCAGCATCTACCTCTCAAACAACCTACGGCTGATATCCGACCTTCAGGAGACTATAGAAGAGAGGTTGGGCAAAAAAGTGAATAAATCTCTGACTCTTGAGGATATTCTGTTTAGGGACTTCAGGACCGGAGATGTCATGAAAGGGACCTATACCGTGCGATTGGATGTATTAGTGAAAAACGAGACGGATAGAGTCGAGTGGCAGGGGATAGTCTACGGGAAGGTCTACGGATTGGCGGGAACCGATGATAAGAGGAGGCCCCTTCATTTGGGGTTGTTGTGGGGAGCACCTATAGCTTTGGCCTTCGGGCTCGTGGCCTCGCTTTCCATTACCTTCATACAGCTCATAATTTCTGCCATCAGCGGGTACTATGGGGGAAAAGTGGACTCCGTAATACAGAGATTGACTGAGATCTACATGATACTGCCCTTCCTTCCCATGCTCGTTCTCGTTCAGCTACTCTATGGAATGAACTTGTGGAGGCTGCTTCTACTCTTAATAGTTCTAAGCATATTCGGGACATCCGTGAAGACCTACAGGGTATGGGTAATGCAGCTGAAGAGCTACCCCTACGTGGAGGCAGCGAAAGCCTACGGAGCAAGTAACATGAGGATAATATTCCTCTACATACTGCCTAGGCTCATACCTCCAACGATTCCAAGCTTGGTCTTGGCCGTTCCCGGATACGTATTCTTGGAGGCAGCTCTAGCCTTCTTGGGGCTGAGCGATGTTAACATAGTGACCTGGGGCAGGATAGTAGAGGAAGCGTTCAGCGAGGGAGCCTTGTACAAGGGGTACTATCACTGGGTGCTCATGCCCTCACTAATGCTTGTGATAACGGCAATCTCTTTCGCTCTCATAGGCATAGCTCTCGACAGAATAGTGAACCCGAAGTTGAAGGAGATGTGAGGTGAAGGACATGGCACTACTCGAGGTAAATGATCTGGTCATGTATTACAGAACCCGAAAAGGAACCGTAAAGGCTGTAGACCATGTGAGCTTTGAAATAGAGAAGGGAGAGACGCTAGCCATAGTTGGGGAATCTGGTTGCGGAAAGAGCTCCCTGTCTAGGGCCATAATACGACTCCTACCTAGAAATGTTGAGGTCTACGAGGGAAAGGTTTTCCTAAACGGTACAAACATCATGGAGCTAAGCGAAGAGCAGTTCAGGAAAGAAATAAGGTGGAGAAAAATCTCGATGGTGTTCCAAGGTGCTCTCAACGCCCTAAATCCTGTCCTAAAAGTTGGAGAGCAGGTAGCTGAGCCTTTGATTATACATATGGGCATGGATAAGAAGGAGGCTATAAGAGAGGCCAGGGAGATGATCAAACAAGTTGGTATCGCTGAGGCCTTCGTAGACAGATATCCCTTTGAGCTCAGTGGAGGGATGAGACAGAGAATCGTTATCGCCATGGCACTTATAACGGATCCGGACTTGGTGATACTGGACGAGCCCACATCAGCTCTGGATGTGATAACTCAGGCGAACGTGATGAATCTCCTGAAGAGGCTCAAGAAAGAGAGGGACCTGACTTACATCTTCATAACCCACGACATAGCCCTAGCAAGCGAGTTAGCCGACAAGATGGCGACTATGTACGCAGGACAGGTGATAGAGCTGGCCGATTCCGAGTCATACTTCGGAAAACCACTGCATCCTTACACGCAGAAGCTACTGGGGAGTGTTCCGACCCTGAGAGAGGATAAGGAGATAACCTCAATACCTGGAACGCCACCCAATCTACTGAACCCGCCGGTCGGCTGTAGGTTCAGACCTAGATGCGATCAGGCGATGGAGATCTGTGAAGAGGAGCCTCCGATGTTTAGCTTGGATGGAGAGCATAGGGTTAAATGCTGGTTGTATAGGGGTGAGGAGTGAAATGCTACTTAAGGTTGAGAATCTGAGTAAGTTCTTCCCAATGAAAAAGGGGATCTTCGGTAAGACCTACTACGTCAGGGCAGTGGAGAACGTGACCTTTGAGATAGACAAGGGGGAGTCTATCTCGCTCGTCGGAGAATCCGGTAGCGGCAAGACAACATTAGGTAAAACCATCTTGAGGCTCTATGACCCGACTGGTGGGAAGATAGAGTTCGATGGCAAGGATATCACTCACATTCCTGAGAAGGAGCTCAAGTGGTACAGGAAGGAGACAGGTCTTGTGCAACAGAACCCCTTCGGATCGATGGTACCCCACTTCACCATATACAAGATACTGGAGGAACCCCTCATAGTGAACAAGATTGGAACGAGGGAGGAGAGGAGGGAGATCGTCTACAACATCCTAAGAGAAGTACAGCTCTCTCCCGAGGAATTCGCCTTCAAATATCCTCATATGTTAAGCGGGGGTCAGCTGCAGAGAGTGGCTATTGCTAGGGCCATAATAATGAACCCGAAGCTTGTGATAGCGGACGAGCCGGTCTCTATGCTGGATGCCTCGGTGAGAGTGGAAATATTAAATCTTTTTGAGGAGATACAAGAGAAACATAACATGAGTATCATATACATCACTCATGATCTATCGACAACTAGGTACTTTTCAGATAAAATATTCATAATGTACGCGGGTCACTTAGTGGAGAGAGCCCCTACCAAGGAGCTCCTGAGGAATCCCACTCATCCCTACACCAAGGCACTACTCGAGGCCATACCCGATCCCGATCCAAGTAACAGATTCAAGTTCAGGGAAGTCCCACCTGGCGAACCACCGAGCCTAGTGAACCCACCGAAGGGATGCAGGTTCAAGCCAAGGTGTCCCTTAGCAACGGACAAATGTGATGAAGAACCGCCAGAAGTGGAGATCTCTCCAGGCCACTTCGTTAAGTGCTGGTATGCACAATGACGCAGAGAAGGCTGGCCCTGATGGGCCTCTTATTTTTCTCAATATCCTTCGTCTTAGGCGTTGGTACCCTCTATTATAAATCGGCTTTGACTCAATCTGCTAGGAAAATCGAGGTTTCGGTAGGTGAACCGGTGATGTGGTTGTTTGAGCACCCAACCAGTCCTCGGGTGTACTACAACATATCCTGCTCATCATCGGGTCCTTTCAAAATGATACTCAGGTTCCTCGATGCCAACAGGAAAAATTTGGGTCGATTGAATGTTGAGGGGAATCCCGCCACTTCTGTCCAAGGGGAGAAACTACTGGATTGTCCTTCATACGGCATGATCCTAGACCTAGTCAAGGGGAACAGTACCGTGTGCGTTGTAGAGCTCTCCTACTACTCAGCTGATCTCCGTATCCTCGCTCTATTACTCGCAGTGCAGCTAGTGACCTCGC
>JACXSR010000174.1:0-5613 GCA_035319845.1 Thermoproteota archaeon | reverse complement strand
TAGTCAGGATAATAGAATCAACCTTCCCCGCAGCCATAGGGACCATAGCTGCGGGACTCCTCATCTCATACCCCTTGCTCAGGAGTAGAGCGAAGAGCTGTGTGGAGAGGGTCGATAGCAGGTGGAAGCTCCTAATTGCTGGATGGCCGTTCCTCCTCGTCGTAGTCTTGGTGTTCGTGGTGAGGCTCCCCGTCGAGTTCGCTCTCCTCATCACGGCCGTTACCACGGCACTTTACGCGAGGCCCTCCAGGGAGAAGGTGGTGAAGGGCGTGAAGTTCGCCCTCTCCCCCAAGATACTACTGGTGATAGTGGCTGTGATGATGTACAGGCAGTATGTGTTCGACAGCCGCTCTGCGGACGCCCTCCTCAACTTCATGGTGTCCCACGGCATCCCGATAATGCCTGTGGTGTTCACCCTCCCCTTCGTCATAGGTGCCACCACCGCCGGCGAGTTCGTCTTCGCGGGAACGGCCTTCCCGCTCCTGATCAATGTACTGGGGACTGGAAACTCGATAAACGACCTGGCCCTCCTAGTGGGATACACAGGCGGTTACATAGGGGTAATGCTGTCTCCCGTGCACCTATGCCTCATACTGACTCTCGAACACTACGGTGGCAGGTACTCGGGTGTCTACAAATATCTGGTGCCCGCATCCATACTTTCAATCGCGATATCCCTCGCGCTCGGGGTGGTCCTGTGGGGAGGGTGAGGGTCCTCTACGGTGACAGGCCCATCCACCTGGAGGTTCCGGAGGAGAACCTGCTGGGGGTGTACGGGATAGAGGCCCCACCCCAGGTGGATGTGGACGCGATGCTGGAGGAGGCGCTGGATGATCCCATCGGTAGCGACCGGCTGGAGGAGACGAGGGCCTCCAAGGTACTGATAGTGGTGAACGACTCGGCTAGGCTAACCCCCACGCCCAAGATGCTCGATCACATCCTCCCTAGGGTGAAAGGGGATGTCAGGATCATAGTCGCCACCGGCACCCACAGGCCACCGACCGAGGAGGAGTACAGGACGCTGATACTGGGCCATCACTACGATAGGCTGAGGGGAGTCACCACACACCACGACTCCAGGGGGAGCGAGTTCACGGATTTGGGCAGGACTGCTAGGGGAACCCCTGCCCTGATAAACTCGGAGGTTTTCAGGAGCGACCTCGTCGTCACTCTAGGTTCGGTAGAGCCCCACTACTTCGCCGGCTACACGGGGGGCAGGAAGAGCATTGCCCCGGGCCTGTGCGCCTATGAATGCGTCGAGGCCAATCACAGGATGGCGTTGCTTCCGGAAGCCGCTCTGGGGAGGCTCAGGGGGAACCCGCTGCACGAGGACCTCGAGGAAGTGGTCAGGAGGGTGGCGGAGAGGGTTAAGATCTTCTCCCTCAATGTGGCCATCACTGGGGAGGGCAGGGCTTGGGCCGCCAGGTCCGGTGACATCTTCGCCTCCTTCTACTCCCTCGTGAGTGAGGTGGAGAGCAGGTACTTGGTGGAGCTACCGGAGGAGGCGGATATAGTGGTCGCCGTGGCCCCCGGAGAGATGGGGATAGACCTCTACCAGTCCCACAAGGCTCTGGAGGCCGCCAAGCCCCTGGTTAGGGAAGGAGGGATCGTGATACTGATCGCGCCCTGCTGGGACGGCATCGGTCCCAGGAACTTCTACGATCTCTTGGCTGGAAAGAGCAGGGAGGAGATCAAGGAATACGTCTGGAAAAATTACAGACTAGGCTACCACAAGTCAGCTAAGATAGTGGAGCTGCTGGATAAGGCGAAGGTGTACGCGGTCACGGACTTGGATCCGGAGGTCCTCGAGAGGATAGGGTTCATACCCTTCTCCGATCCACAAGAGGCGCTGAACGAGGCCCTGGCTGAGGTGGGCGGGAAGGTGGCCATCCTCCCGGAGGCAAGTTTGGTGGTGCCCCGGCTCAGGACTAAACGTTAAATTTTTGGTGAATGTGGGAGAGAAGACGAGGAATGAGGAGGGCTCTGCTCCTAGCGCTGACGATCATGACCCTGCTGCATGCCAGCGCTCAAGTACCCGGCATCGAGGTTACCTTAGAGCCTAGGGCCGTTGGCCCGTCGGGTCTGGTGAACGTCACGGTCGCCCTGACTGGCGGGCTGCCCCAGGGCACCTATTTCACCGTCAGGGTAGAGATAGTGGTCAATGGAACATCGATCCGCAGGGAGAGGTCCTTCATTTCCACAGGCTCCGCTGAGGTGCATCACTTCTCCATAGTAGCGCCTTCTAGGGCGGGCATCTATCCCGTGAGGGTGACCCTCTCCTACATGGACAGGAGCGTGACCGAGAACCTGACACTCACGGTGATCCCGAGCCTGAGGGATGTGACTCAGCTTGCGATATCCCTGGCCGAGCTGGATGACAGGCTGGACAAGTTGAGGGCCGTAAGGTTGAACGAGAGCGAGCTCTCGGCCCTCTTGGAGAGGAGGGCCGAGATGGCTGAACAGTTCGGCGAGCTCGTGAGGCTCCTCGTCGAGGGAAGGGAACTCCTGAGGGCGGCGGAGCTCTACAGTAACATCTCTAGGACGATGGAAGAGCTGAATGACCGAATCAGGGAGCTGTGGAGCATTGAGCTAGTCGTCTGGTCGGTATCGAGCAGCATGGACTCCTCCCTGAAGATGCCCACCGGCATCAGCGTGGAGTTCTGGTATAGGCTGGTGACCGCTTCCCTCTGGGTCATCCTCCTCTTGCTTGCCCTCTTCCCCCTCTACACCACCGGCTACATCACCCTCACCTACTACCTCGTCTCGGAGATGGAAGAGGCGGAGAGCAGCGAGGTGATAAACGAGGCCAATCAGAGGGCCCTCCGGATACTTGGAAGGGCTTTCGATCAGATAAAGGAGGTATCCGATCCCAAGTCCATGATAATGACTTCCCTGGCCAGCGCCTTGGCCGCCGTGGGGTTGATGGCCGACAACGTGTACGCGATCATAGGCTCGATGCTGCTCTCCCCCCTCATGGGGGCGATAGTCGCCGGGGCCGTCGGACTGGCCCTCATAGATGTGAGGAGGGAGGAGGCTACCGGGCTTGACCTCTTCTACACGGGGCTCAAGGTGGGGCTGGAGGGTCTCTTCTTGGTGATCGCCCTCTCTTGGGTCACCGCGGCTCTTGCAGGTTCGTACGTCCCACTCCAAGTTACGAGGGAGCTCGCCGCCAGGGGAAGCCCGAACCTCGTTGATCTGGCAATAGCCCTGGCCGCGGGGTTCGCCGGCTCCGTGGCGATGATGCATGAGAGAGCCGAAGCTGCCTTGGTCGGCTCGGCCATCGCCATAGCCTTGGTCCCCCCGGCAGCCGCCGTGGGGGTTTCCTTGGCCATGCTGAACCCCTCCCTCTTCGTGGGCTCCGCCACGCTGGTGGCGGTCAACGTCATCGCGCTCATAGCTGCCGGCTACATCTCAGCGAAGTTCTACGCCATATATCCGGTGGTTGATCGCGTCTTCCACGAGTTCATGGAGTCCTTCAGTGAGGTATCGGGCAGGGTCGCCAGGACGAGCGCCGAGGTGCTCCTGAGGGCGGTGGGCTCATTCATCGTCGCCGTGGTGTGGTTCCTCTCCCTCTGGGTCAAGGTGTCGGTGGGCCTGCTGGGGACCAAGTCCCCGGGGGAGGCCCTGAAGGCCATAGGGAGGAGGGTGGCCTTCGTCCTCCTGCCCATAGTCCTCAGCTGGCTTTTCGGGGTGATAATCTCCACCGAAGTCTCCATCCTCTTTTCCGCGGCCCACGACCTCCTCCTTAATGCCATCTCGCTTCTCGCCTCGTTCCTGCCGCTCGACCTGCTGACCCCCAATGTGGTGTTCTTCCTCGCCCTGATCGCCTCGACGGCCTTCCTCAGGTTGACGACCTTGGAGGCTGTCAGAGCCCGGAATACCGGGGAGTGGAAGAGCAGGGCCAGGGTCATCGGGTACGCGTTCCTCTTCTGGCTCACCTCTGGTTACATCCTCGGTATCAACAGGTTCACCCACGTCAGCGCCGGGTACACACTCCTCGTCGTGGCCTTCGTCACCGTCTACTCCAACAGATTCCTCTGGGAGAGGAGGAAGAGAATCGTCCTCTACGCCTTCATAATATTCACCTTCCTCACCCTGATGATCCACAGCGCCGCCGCATTCGAATCGATGAGGGCGGCCGAGACCCTCTCCACCGGTAACGTGATGAAGGTGGTGAAGGAGATAATCGCCTCCTATGCGGGCGTCCTCCCGGAGAATGTGAACGTCTCCCTGACCTCTAGGGGAGCAGAATGGGTCCTGAGGGCTAAAATTTACGTTAGCGAGTCCAGATTCAAGCAAGGACCCGTGATGACCCCTGCGGTGGTGAAGGCTGCGGAGGAGACTGTGAGACACGCTCTGGGCACTGAGGTCAAGCTCGTGGTGGAATACGCCCTCACTCCGTGAGGTGATGGCATGCTCTGGATAGATGTGGTGAACGAGCCTCACGTCAGGCTCTGGAGGAGGTTCCTCCGCAAGCATTCAGGGGATGCCTTGGTAACCGTCAGGCTCAAAGGCCCGCTGGTGGAACTGACCCGCAGGCTGCTGGGTCGGGACTTCCTGGTGGTGGGCAGGTGGGGCAGGACCAGGGAGGAGAAGCTGAGGGCCTTCGCCGATCGGGTGATGGAGCTGGCGGAACTGGTGGACGAGCTGGATGTGAGCGTTGCCACCTCCAAGGGATCGGCGGAGCAGGCCAGGGTGGCGTTCGGGCTCGGGATACCCTTCGTGGCCCTCAATGATAACGACCTACCGCCTCATGTGATCACGAGGCTGACGTTCCCCCTCTCTACCGTTGCGGTCGTGCCCGAATGCTTCCGGGGCCCGACTTACGGACCTACCATGAGGTTCAAGGGCGTATTCGAGATATCTCACGTCCTCGATTACATGGAAGAGCCCACGAGGGAGGAGCACAGGCGTCTCGGTCTCAGGGAGGGAGGATATCTCATAATCAGGCCCCCGCCCGTGGGATCCCATTACTTGGAGGTAGCAGAGCACTTCGAGGACGCTGTGAGCAGGCTGCTCCGATCGACCGGGTTGGAGGAGGTCAGGATGCTCAGGGAGGGCGGGATCATCCTGCCCGACGGTTCTAGATTCGACGGCGTGGTTGACGGTCTGGACCTGATCTCCACCTCTGCAGGGGTCCTGTCGGGCGGGGGGACCATGATAAGGGAGGCCGCCCTACTTGGCGTCCCAGCCATATCCCTCTTCCCTAGGGAGGACCCGTGCGTCACTCAAGTGCTCATGGAGGAGGGACTCATCGTGAAGGCACGAGAGGACACCATCGTCAGGGAGTACGAAAGATTGGTGGAAGCTTTCAGCTCAGGGGAGCTCAGGGAAAGGGCGATGAGGTTCTTAGAGGGAGTTGGCGATCCGCTGGATGTCGTGGCCAAGGCTTTGGAGGAGGCAGAGGGGTCGTGAGGTCGCGCCTGAGGATCCCGATACTCAGGGATAACTCCGGGCGCCCGCTGAGGCTCTCCCAGATAGATCCATCGGAGCTGCGGGCGATCCACTCCTTCGCTATTAAGGTGAGGGATCGATTCCCCGAGGCCCACATGGTGATCTCGGGCCCCAGCGTCCATGTTACTGTGCCCATCCCCGACGATCCCGAGGAGTTCG
>JACXSR010000034.1:0-5782 GCA_035319845.1 Thermoproteota archaeon | reverse complement strand
AGCCGGGGGCACCTCTTTTTCGGGCGGAACGAGGGCTCCTGCTCCCACCACGGCGGCCTCTCCCACAACTGCACCGTCCAACACCCTAGCACCTATTCCGACGACCGCATCTTCCAATACCTTGGCTCCATGAACCACTGCTGAATGGGATATCAGGGCCCTTCTAATCTCCACAGGACGGCCCGCTGGGGCCTCTACTAAACATAGCTCAAGTATTCCTGTCTCGGGGCCGATGACTACCGAGTCATCGTCTCCCCTCACCACGCTTCCGAAGTAGACGGCGCTGTCCTCGAGCAGAGTTACATCTCCAGCTATTCGCGCTCCGGGATCCACAAACGCAGTCTCGTGGATTGACGGCCTTCTGTCCTTAAAAGGAACTATCAACCTTCTCACCTCATCCCCCACGCATGTCCCTCCTCTCCTGATACCTTATATGCCAAGATAGGGCTTCCCTGTGCAGTAAAGGCATATGACCTCCCACTTCTTTAATCGCCCTCTCAAAATATTCGAGGAGCTGATCTCTGTAATCCGGATGCGCGCAGTTTTCTATGAGATCTCTCGCCCTCTCTCGGGGTGACTTCCCTCTCAAGTCACATACTCCCTGCTCGGTCACGATCACATCAACGTCGTGGTCTATATGATCGACATGGCTAACCATCGGAACTATACAGCTAATTCTCCCGCCCTTCCTAGTGGAAGGTGTTATGAATATGCTCATGTAAGCAGCCCTGGCGAAGTCCCCCGACCCTCCAATCCCGTTTATCACATGCGTGCCCATGATGTGGGTGCTGTTGACGAATCCGTAGATGTCCACCTCCACGGCCGTGTTCATGGCTATAACCCCCAATCTCCTAATCACTTCCCAATCATTAGTAACAGACTGGGGCCTCAGCACGGTCTTCTTTCGGAAGTCCTCCAGATTGGAGAAGAAGAACTCCCTGCCCTTGGGTGAGAGCATTAGAGAAGTCGCTGAAATGTATTCCATCTCATCAGCGGCCATCATCTTGTAGAACGAGTCTTGGGCCACCTCAGTCCATGCCCTGAGACCCCTTATTCCAGCCTCAGCCAGCGCAGACATCACGGCATCTTGAACGGTGCCCACGCCAGACTCTATGGGTAACATCCTCTCTGGAATGCGTCCCCTCTCGATCTCTTCTTCCAAGAAGCTTAGGAGGTTATCCGCTATCTTCCTCTCCACGGAGCCGGGTTCTCCTACATCACCTCCTCTATCGTGCCCATGGGATTCCACTATGGCCGTTATCTTCTCTTTAGGCACAATCAGCCTGTCCTTGCCTATCCTATCGCTCACGTCCCTTATAGGTATTGGTTCCCTGTGGGGTGGAATGCCCGGAGAGTATATATCATGTACGCCTATCATTTCGTCTGGTATATCCGGATTTACCTCTACTATGACTTCTCTTGCCTCTGAAACGAATGCGTCCACGGCTCCAACGCTCATAGACGGTACAATGCCTTTTTCATCCACGTAAACTGCTTCTATCACTGCTAAATCAAGAGATCCTATTTTAGAGTCGAGGAAACCAGATTTTAAGTATTGAGGCCACTCTCCAAGGTGATAATCGTAAAACTCCACCTCACCTGAGTTTATTAGGTTCCTCATCACGGGACTGTATTGGTACGGGTATCTCCTCTCAACAAGAGATCTCTCCCCGAGTATCTGATCTACCTGATAGGCGGAAGCACCCGTGAGTAAGGTGATCCTCGTGGACAGTCTTCCTTCATCATAGAGCTCAGCTATGGTCTTTGGAATCGTTTTAGGGTATCCTGAGGAGCCGAACCCACTTATACCGATGCTCACCCTTTCTTTACCCGACATCGCTCTCAAAACAGCACTCTCAGGATCGATAACTAGATGTTCAAGCCCTTTTACCCTTCCCTCTAGCGTTTCAACCCCCCAGCGAAAGCGAGGGGGTTAAAGAAAAACCCGCCTCTTGTCGAGCGATCCTTCCAAGAATAACTTAGCAATGTTTATTAACTAAGCTATGTTAAACTTTGTGACGAAGGTGCCCTCCGATGCAGGATGATACGGTCTACGAGCTAGTGGATGTGTGGAAGAGGTATGGAACTAGGAGGAACTACGTGGAGGCGCTGAGAGGGATATCTCTAGTGGTTCGAAAGGGAGAGTTCATTGCGGTGATGGGTCCTTCAGGCAGCGGCAAGACTACCTTACTGAGCATATTAGGCCTACTCACGAAACCCACCTCAGGCACCGTGAGAATATTCGGTAAGGATGTAATGAGGCTCACAGACAAGCAGGCCACCCTCCTGAGAAGGAAAACTATAGGTTTCATATTTCAAACGTTCAACTTGGTTCCATGGCTTACCGCCTACGAAAATGTGGAGCTGGCACTGGCCATAGGAGAGTACAATGGTAACCGTCGGAGGAAGATAATGGAGCTACTCTCGGCTGTGGGCCTAGAGCACAGGGCTAATCACAGACCTACTGAGCTTTCAGGTGGAGAACAGCAGAGAGTCGCGATAGCAAGAGCATTGGCGAACGATCCGACAGTCATACTGGCTGATGAACCCACCGGCAACTTGGACACGGCCTCTGGATTACAGGTAATGAGCATACTGAGGTCCCTAGTCGAGGAGGGCCGAACAGTCGTTATGGTCACCCATGACCAGAAAATGGCCGAAATGGCCGATCGTATCGTGAAGATAAGGGATGGTAAAATATTGGGTGAGGTGATACCGGATGTCAAGGCGTAATGTGGAGGTAGTCCTTCTTATCCTCCTTCTAATCCCCTTACTGCACCTCTCAGCCGTTAAGGGAGAGGTAGCTTTGGTGGATTATGGGTGGGGAACCCAGCAGGAGGCATTGATAGTCCACTCAGGAGATGGCGTGGTTCCTCTAACCGTAATATTCCAAGTCTCCGTGGAGGAAAACCACACACTTAGACCCTTGGAGGCCACGCTGAAGATACCCTCCCCACTCAGAAATCCCAATGGTGGCGGTGTTGAGAGGTTAATACCCGGAATACAGCTGGGTAAGGACAGGTTCGAGGACGGGGAGGGATTCGCGCTTACCTTCAGTGTGGAAATCCCGACGAAGACTCCTCCGGGATGGTATAACTTCGAGATGAACCTAAGCTATGAGGTACTTGACGAGGATGAGGATGTAGTGAAGAAGAGCTTTAATGAGTTCACCTTCAGCTTGGAGGTGAAGGGAAGATCCTCTGTTGATTTCACCCTCAGTGGAAAGGTGGTCAAGGGAGAAGCCTCCACGCTATATCTGATACTGAGAAACATCGGGAAAGAAGACGCTCACATAACGTCAATACAGATTAGCGCCTCCCTGATCAGGATACTAAATCCTTCCATAAGCGGAGGAGCCCTACTGACCCCCGGTGCTTCAGTCAGGTATGATATAGGCGCCTACGCCGATGAGAATTTAGATCAGGATACGGACAAGGTCGCAGTCCTAATACATTATACAAGCGGGGGTAAGGACTACAGCGTATCCAAGGTCTTCACGGTCCAACTAGTTGAGAAGGACGAGGAAGAGGAAGAGAGGTCTCCTAGCCTGATCGTGCTTTCCGACAAGCACATGCTTTATGCGGGCATACCCAACGAGGTCAACTTGGTTGTGAAGAATGTAGGGGATGAGACGGCCAGAAAAGTGAAGCTCCAACTCTCATCCCAAACGATCACAGTACTCGGGCCCACCCTCTTTGATCTAGGAGATATGGCCCCTGGGGACTCCAGGAACATAAAGCTGAGCCTCCTACCATCGGAAGACAGTAAATCTTACAGACTCAGCCTTTCATTCACCTATACGGAGAAGGAAGACGATGAAGATGTGACCAAGCAAATCAGTACTGAGGTCGGTTTCGGGAGGATAGAAGAAGCTAGGGTAGTTATATCCTCACTGGAGGCAAGCTACAGCAAGGGCAAGCTGAGGGTCAGGGGCAACTTGGCTAATGTCGGCAATAGGCAGGCGGATAACATCAATGTAACGATAGAGTCGGGGGTATGCGTGGGCACATCAACCTACTTGGGGGAGTTAGATGAGGGGGAGAGCACGGGTTTCGCTCTATCATGTCAGATCTCTGAGGATAAGCTTCCACCTAAGGTCGGTATAGTCGTTAAGTACCTAGCTTCTCCGGAGAACTGGAAAGAGACTAGGAGAGAGGTCTCAGTGGAGGGCCCCCAAGTAACCGAGCAGCCGTCCAAAACGACGGTCACTATGACGGATCCACGGTATGCAGTGGTCTGGGCCGTGGCCGGCTTGGTAATAGGGTTGATCGTGGGTAAGGTCGTATTCGGCAGGAGGTCTGAGGAGGTTGAAGTCCCGTGACATAGTGAAGTTCTCCTACAAGGCCATGATGAGCAGGAGAAAGAGGGCAGCGCTCACCTTGTTGGGGATATTCTTAGGAGTCCTAACATTGACGGCAGTAATCTCGTTCGCCACGGGGTATGGCCTAGCCCTCAAGGACATATTCAAGGGTAGCAGCATGAGACTGATCTACCTCTCAGCTCGGGAGAAGATGTTTGATGACTTAGATGTCAGCAAGATAGAGGGCATGGAGGGAGTGGAGGCAGTGATGCCTCTCATCAGGATCCCGATGAATCTCACCATCTTCGGGAAGAGCAAGACCTACGTGATCATGGGAGTCGATATGAATTATGTCGAGGATGTCTTCCCCGATATAGAGTTACTTTACGGAGACTGGCCTCCCAATCCGAAGGAAGAAGCTGTGGTGCTGGGATACAAACTGGTAAACGAGCTCCCCCCGGATGAGATCGAAGGGCTGATAGGACTCAATGTGAAGGTGTCTTACGACGATGTCCTCACAACTAGGCCTAGGATCTACGGAATAGTAGCTCCTTACGGAACCTCCATAATAGCGGATGTCGACAGATCCATTTTAGCCCCCATAGATTATGCCATGAAGCTCTACGTCAAGCTGATGGGTCAGAGAAGCTATACAATACTGGCCATAATAGCCGAGGATGTGGAGAGCGTAGATAAGGTAGTAGATCAGCTCAGCGAGGAATATGGAGATACTGCCTTCCCTATAGCAATGAAAGATATTCAGAAGCAACTTGATGCGGTCGTCAATATGTCCTTGCTAGTGCTTGGAGCAATAGCCGCTATGACCATAGTGGTCGCATCTATAGGGATAATGAACGCGATGTACACCGCAGTTACCGAGCGTACTAGGATAATAGGGGTTATGAGAGCAATGGGCGCCTCCCAGAGGGACATAGCTACATCTTTCCTCTTCGAAGGGATCCTAATGAGCAGTATAGCCATAATATCAGGCATGCTTCTAGGATACGGGGCTTCCCTGCTCCTAGCGGCTATAATGGGCCCTGGTGAGATGGGAGGACCGCACGCTACATCATTCGTCATAACACCTACTCTACTACCGGAGCATGCTATGGCTATAGCCGGTGTGACCCTCTTCATTACAGTGCTGGGTGCTCTGCCACCCGCCCTGCAGGCAGCTAGATTGGAACCCGCTAAAGCGTTGAGGTTCGAGTGATCACCTCAAAAAATCTATTCTATTTCTATATTTTCTTATTGATAGATTCAGCCCAGAAGTATATTCTCTCAGCCAGATCTAAGATTGCATCCAAGAACCTATCGTCCACCCTCATTGCTCCTAGCTTGTCTGATGTAATGAGGCCATACCTGAACTCGAACTCTTCCAGTTCTGGCTCTCCCACTGAAGGTCTGTAGGCATGAGGTGTCGTGAGGTAGAGTCTCAGGACATTCTCATGGTCAGCCTCTATCCCCAACTTACCGAGCCCT
>JACXSR010000171.1:0-5835 GCA_035319845.1 Thermoproteota archaeon | reverse complement strand
AGGCACGATCCCTCGGGCTCCATCGTATACCTCCCGGGATGGTACCTCAGCGGGGAGTTCGAGGTCGACTGCAGGAGGAACCCAAGATGCTTCGACGCCGCCACCGAGAGTCTTAGAAGGGCCCTCGCCGACATGGATGCCGGGCACATCAACGTTTGGTGGGCCAGTTCGCACCTGTACCAGACTGGCACGGGTGAGGAGCTGGAGAAGGTCCTCCAAGCGTACGAGAAGTGGTTCAAGGAGGTGGTCGATCCCCTGGTCAGGCAGGGGAAGGCAGTTTGGATGACCTTCGACGAGATGACCCAGCTCTACCTGAGGTGGGAGAAGGCGAGGCAGAGGTACGAAAGGGGTGAGGGTGGGAAGTCGGGTTGATCGGACCGACATCTCATCATTCCATGAACCTCGCGTGGATGCGTAATTGGTGAATGATATCGCGGGCCGCTCGCGTTCGATGTCGGGGAGCTCAGGTGGTCACTCATTCAATGGAGGTACCTCACCAGCGTGGCACCCACCCTCTTCCCGTCCAATCCCTCGAAGTCCCCGTCAAAGGTGTAGAACTCGCTGAAACCGTTAACCACGGCTGTTGCGAGGATCAAGGCATCAATCTCGGGGAGTCCCAGCTTCCTCGCGCGCGATATCTGTAGTACTACCGGATAATCACGGCACATCGTTGCCCGTGCTTGTGGGACTGTTATATCCTTGGAACCTCCGCCGACACACGATAACCAGATCAGGACACCCTGTTGCTGGATCTACCACTGCGTCGAGGGTGAGCGTGGCAGTTCAGCTTACCGACAGTATGAAGGGAATAAAAAAGACGTTAGAACTCCTCGTTCAGGAAATCTTGGAAGGGCTTGAGGAAAAACACAAACAGGGAGACCATGGGAGCGATTACGGAAGCGAAGCCTCCTGCAATGGCGGGGAAGAGGGAGAACGTCGAGTAGACGACGCTGAAGTGGGTGACTGTGGGAAGGATGATGTTACCCGTTTTCTCGCGCATGACTCCGAATATCAGACCGAGGAAGCACGCGGAAGCAGCTATAAGGAGGGTCTGCAAGCTGATCCCGAACTTCCCGGTGAGGGGGTTCACATCAGTCAGTACGTGAGGGAGGCCGAAGTAGAAGACAGCTGTTATGAGAGTCCCCTGGTGCCAGGTGCACCTGAATCCAAGCAGGCTGTTGTACTCCCTCGTGAAGGCCTCGTTGAGCCTGGATTGCACGTAACCCCTGAAGAATAGCTCCTCCGCGAAACCGACCATCACCAAGTACCAGAGGAAGTCCCCCACCATCCTCGCCGGGTCCGCCTCACCCGGCGGACTCCACCCGAGAAGGACGCACAGATAGGCGATGAACCCACCTAGGCCGAACACCAATGTCAGGACATAAAGGTTCCACTTCAGCTCCTTCCTAGGGTTCCTGAGGGAGAATCCGTAGCTCATGGGGGATTTGTGGGCCGCTATACCGAGGAGGGCCAGGATTATCATCGCTACCTTGGGGAGCCAGCCCTGACCGGAGGCGGAAAGGTACCAAGCTGAGAGGAAGAATGCTATCTCGAAGATGGCTGTCTCCACAATTGCGATGATCTTATCTCCTCCCCCGGGTTTTATCTGGCCCTCGTGTTCGGAGCCCATAGCGAGTCACCTCTCGCGAATTATCCGTTTATAAGACCGTTTCTACGCCTTTAAGTTTTGAGCACAGTCCACGAGGATTGTAAGGACTGGAAGAGCATCGCTCCGTCCACTCATCCTACCGATGGGGACGAAGGCTTCAGGCAGACGGCAGCGGCCCCGGCTGCAATCATACACCCTGATCGGTATCCCCTACCGGAAACCGAACCATTCCCCTGACGGGGGAGGCGTTGCTCTGTTGAAGTCGGAGGAGGCTTTATTCTTAGGAGGCCGTTGCGACCTCAAGGGTAACAGCTTCCAGCGTACTTGACTGGTCCAGAGAGCGTGGTATCCCTTCAAATAGACCTTCGTACCTCCCGGGGGGTCAAATGTACTTCGGACTCGATATTGGTCCTCTCTGGTCGAGCAGCGATCGGTCCGCGCCCGGTCCCATGCGTACACTTGGGGAGAGATGGAGGGGTCCTCTCCGCTCAACTATAAATTTGAGGCGATAGCATGATCGTGATGCCAGATTGTAAAGGTTTCAGACTGAGTGGACGGGGCAGGGTCTTCTGGTACGGGGAGAGGGTGAAGTACTTCGCCCACCTCTGCAGCAACTTCGATGAGGACAGTGGCTGCAGGAGCTGGCTGAGCGATGACGATCACTGCGACATCCACATAGAGGGCTGGGTGAAGCTCCCGGTGGAGCTCCCGAGGGAATGCTGGAAGTACGGGAGTTGGGTGCCCGGACTCGTTGTCGTCTGTGGATGCGCCTGTCCCGAGGAGGGATGCGGGCTTAGCACCTCCCAAGACGCTGAGGGGAGGCCTTTCAAGAAGTACAGTGACCTGCCCTTCTTTCCGAGGGGATCCTACTATGTAGATGCAGAGTATTGGGTATGGGAGCACGGCAACTGCCTGATGTATGAGTGGGAGGCCCCACATGTTTATCAGGCTGTCCTCACCAAGATCTACTCGGCGAGACCCTTCAGGGGAAGGAGAGGAAGGGGTCCGAGACCTCCCAAGGGTGTGCTGTGATGTCCACGCGGACCAAGCTCCTCTTAATCCTGCTGCTGGCTCTCGTGGCCTACGCGGTCATCTCCAGGCTGGGGCCGGAAATAGGCCCACTACCCAACCCCGTGAAGGGGGAGAGGTGTCTCGAGATTGAGGGCAAGCCCGTGCTCTTCGCCCCGGGACCGCTCCTAGTGGTGAACACCGACTCGCCCGGGGTGGACACCTACGCCATAAGGTCGGATGGATCCGTGGCTTGGAAGATGGAGCTGCCCGGCAGGGCCACCTACTCCTCCTGGTGGGGGGACAGGATCGCGATAGGCACGGATTCCGGGGCCCTAGTGGTGGTGGGTGAGGACGGCTCTGTCCTGGGCAAGATGAAGTTCAAGGGAGAGGTCCAGTTCATCAGTTGGAGCGATGACGGCAGGCTCGCGGTTGTGACGAGGATCGTAACCCCGAAGGGGGAGGTGGCCACGCTCCAGCTCCCCTGGAGGGTGGAGTTCGGAGGCTACGCCACCTACATGGGATGGCTCGGCAGGTTCGTCCTCGTCGCCCTGGGAAACGGTAGCGCGTCCTGGATCGAGCTGATCGGGATGGGTAGCCCAGTTCTGAGGAGACCGGTGGAGGGGAACGTGCTCGACGTGGGAGAGGCTGCCGCGATCTCCTCCGGTGGGAAGGTCGTGGTGATGGACGCGCAAGGCAGGGAGGCCGAGATCCCCGTGGCCGCATCGGTCGGCTGTTGGAGGGAGGGGAAGCTGTACCTCGGAGGGGCGGAGGGCCTTTACGTCTATGATGGATCCCTCAAGAAGCTGGTAAACGGGAGCGTTGTTGAACTGAACTGTGAGAGGGGGGTCGCCGCTGCCCTCCAGGTCAACGGCACCTGGTCGATCTACATGGACGGTCAGATCTTCCAGCTGAATGGGAGGCCCTATAACTTGCAGTGGAGCCCCGATGCGAGCAGACTGGCCTTCTCCATCCAAGGGGGGAGGACTGGAGTCGCTGGCAACGGATTGGTCACGGTGAAGGGGTTCTTGGGAGGCTGGGTAGGAGATAAGGTGGCCGTGTACAGGGAAGGGAGCATTTGCTTGGTTCCCCCGTAACCTCCCATTACTCTCAACATTTTATGCTGACCATTCGACTGAGGAAGGGATTATGAGGCTGGAGGGTAAAGTGGCGGTGATCACCGGTGCGAGTAGGGGAATAGGGAGGGCGATAGCCCTGGAATTCGCTAGGGAGGGGGCGGACATGGTGGTAAATTACAGGACGAGAGCAGAGGAGGCCGAGAAAGTGGTGGAGGAGATCAGGAGGATGGGAAGGAGGGCCGTTGCCGTGAGGGCAGATGTCTCGAATCCCGATCAGGTTGAGGAGATGGCTTCCACAGCCTTTGAGGAGTTCGGGAAGGTGGATGTGCTCGTGAACAATGCGGGCATAATAGCGAAGGCCCCGCTGGAGGAGCTGACCCCTGACGAGTGGGACAGGGTTATCTCAGTCAACCTGAACGGTGTCTTCTACACGATGAGGAGCTTTGGAACGAGAATGATTCGCCAGGGAGGCGGAAGCATAGTGAACATTGCATCGGTTGCCGGTCACACGCCGCTGGAGGGTGGAGGAGCCTACAGCGCCTCCAAGGCCGGTGTCATCATGCTGACGAGGCAGGCCGCCTTGGAGTGGGGACCCAAGGGGATCAGGGTGAACGCCATATGTCCGGGGCCCATCCTCACGGATATGCTGAGGAGCGAGTACACCGAGGAGGAACTGAGGAGGAGGGAGAGATTAACTCCAGTGGGAAGGCTCGGAGTGCCGGAGGACGTCGCAAAGCTGGCAGCGTTCCTCGCATCAGATGACGCTAGCTACATCACGGGCGCCGTTTACGACGTGGATGGTGGGCTCTCGGGGAGTACCTATCGGCTCCTGCACGAACTGCTGAGGTCCAACGGGCGGATCTGACAGTTCACCGGGGACATTACCCGCGCGAACCGGTGTTAGGATCCCCATGGGTGGCGCGATTCGTCACCCAGCTCATGTACAGAAATAAGTAATGGGTGTTGTCAAACCTATGAGCTTCAAGGATGAGATGAGGAAGGATCTGGAGCTTGCTGAATCCATGTTAGAGAACCTCGAATCGGAGCTGCGTGAGGTAGGCGAGAGGATAAAGGAGTTGGAGGCGAAGTACGGGATCAGCAGTGAGGAGTTTTTGAAGGATCGATCTGGGGTGAGTGAGGAAGACAGGGAAGAGTGGGTGAGCCTCCTCTTCTACAGGGAGAACTTGGAGAAGGGGCTCGAACCCCTGCGCCGGGAGATCGAAAAGTTGAGAGGTAGGATCTGACATCTCTCTAACGCGAGGGATTCAGCTTCCATCCACCCTGTCCAGCCAGATCCTCCTGATGCCGGCCCTATCGAAATCCTCGTCATCGCTCGCCACGGCTTGTAGCCCGTAAAGGTCTATCGTAGCAGCATGCACTGAGTCGGAAGCCCCGCGCGCGACAACATCTTAATCCGCTCCTAGATCGCATGCGTTTAGGAGGGATTGTAGAATCGCTGAGTGGCTACCTTACACCCATCCGCGCGAAAAATTTCCCATACTCCTAATATCTTTCGGTTACGAGGAAACATGCGACAGAGAGAGGGCTGAATCCTGTCCAGTCAGGAAGGGAGAATTTCAAGGGATCTGTAAGGGAAGGATGATCTCTGGCAACTAGCTGTCGCGCGATTGGACGAAATAGCCGAAGTTCTCGAAGCGAGGGGTATAACCGAGGGACCTACAACCTGACAGCAGCCGAGAACTGTGAATGCCGATTGGCAACTCTAGCGCCTGCCACATGTATTTATAGCAGTCAATACACAACGTAAATACGAGGGAAATGAGCATCACAGTCAGGATAGACGATGAGTTGAGGCGGAAGATGAGGGAGATAAAGATAAACTGGTCCGAATACATCAGGGAGGCTATCAGGAGGAGAATAGAGCTTGAAGAAAGGAGAAAAGCGGCGGAAAGACTGCTAAAGGATCTCAGGGAGGGGAAGAGGAAGGTGCCCCCAGGGTTCGTGGATGAGGCGATAAGGGAGAGGAGGGAACGTTGAGGTACGTGGTGGATGCCTCGGTCGCGGCCCGATTCATCCTCAGCGAGGAGCTATCGGACAAGGCTGCCAGAGTGCTGGAGGACTTCCTGTCGGGGAGGATTGAACTCATTGCCCCGAGCTTGGTGGTCTATGAGGTGGGGA
>JACXSR010000045.1:0-5945 GCA_035319845.1 Thermoproteota archaeon | reverse complement strand
CGCACCTATGCGAGACAGGGAGAGCACTGTGGGCTACTGTTATTGCGTTTACGGATCTCGCGGCATCCACCTATGTGTTACATAGGATAAGGATAATAAGAGAATAAAAGTATGCATGCTCAGCTCAAACCAGATATCACTTGACCGAAGTATCGCGCGCGAGATGCGGCGCATCCGAAAGGCCTCCGGTCATTATGAGAGATATGACAGAGGTAAGCTCCTGTCTAGTCTGCTGGCTTCGGGACTCGATGAGGACGAAGCTAGAGCGGTCGTGAGGGAAGTTGAGGGTTCAGGGAGGGTGGACACCACGAAGAACCTGCATGAAGCCGTTAAGGGGGTTCTCCTCCGAAGATATCCAGTGGCTGCGGCAAGATACTCACTGAAAGAGGCAATTATGAAGCTCGGGCCAACTGGCTTTCCCTTCGAGGAGTATATGGCCCGGGTCCTCAGGTCATTGGGACGCGAGGTCAAGACCCACCAGTTCATCACGTGGGTGCTATCCCGGAGGAGTAACAGTAACTGAATAACCTCATTTCCGCATTAACTCGCCTTAAGATGGTATATGGATGAAAGAGGAAGTACAAGATCTCTTGGAGAGAGTAGGCTTCAGGAAGACCTTAGTTAAGATAATAGGAGGAGGGAGGAGGGGGAGGACGAGCGTGCTCACAATAGCTGGAAGAGCTGCCACTCTCGCTTGTTTTACAACTCTCAAGAGCGCTACTGTGTCCTTTGGGGGACCTATTTACTGCAAGATAATCCGTGCAAGTACTATCGCGAGAATTGGGGCCAGATCAGGTGGCTCAGAGCATTTTTAGAGCAGTTCGAGAGGGAGAATGGTGGGTGAGAGAATGAAGAAGCTCGCTGATATGGATCTGACGATAGTTGTTGTGGCTTTCCTCGTGATATCCCTCATCTTAACCATCGGAGGTATTATCCCTCAGCCCCTAATAGAAGGAGTTGAGCTTCCCTTAATCGGTGTTCCCTCGCTCTACATATACTCTCTTCTTGCTGGCTTGGGCGTGTTTATAGCCAGCTTCCTTATCAGGATCTACGCAAAGATAAGGTACTTGAATTGGAAGAGGATTGCTGTTCTCTCCTTGCTGATACCTGTATTGGTGGTTCATGCCTATCCCCTGATGGCATCTCCCAGAATAGTGCTCCATGTGGCTACACCCACAGGAGAAATAGATCTGCCAGGCAATGGGCGCATAGATGGTCAGTGGGTGTATGCGAAGATACTCCTGACCAATAGGATGACCAAGGGGGTAGCTAAGTACTCAGTGAACTTGGTGGACGGGGGAGGAACTCCCTACGCCCTGATAGATGGCAAGGGTAGTCTGACACCGCAGCCCCAACTCTTAGCTTCGAAGGTGAACGATGTCCCAGTAAAGGCTAGGGCGCCAGATGGCTGCTACAAGATCTCGATGAGCGTTGATGTGCTGGCTGGAGAGACTACCTTCTACATAAACGACTATGTGGGAAGGACTTGCGTCAGAGGAGGCTACCTGCAGGGAGCTGTGGGGTTGCCAGCCGAGACTAGGATAGTGGGGCCAGCAATGAATCCGTTCGCTGAGGCATGGAATCTCATGGCTACGGCTGTCACGCTGGCTACTTTCGTTTTGACGGTTTGGAAAGGTGAGGTGAAGGGCAAGGACCTGTTCTTGATGACACTCGTCTTCTTGGGGATTATGATAATGGTGATAATGAGATGACACGCCTAGCCCTAGCCCCTTTTACTCGTATTAGTTTTACCATAACTTTCACGCTTATTCGACTGATCTGTATGTTAACCCGAACTGAGTTCAACTTACATGCTTGGACTACTGAGTCCCCCCTCACCTTCACTGTGGATGTGACCGCAGTGGGCGAATGTGACCTTCTACTGTCTCGATGAATCAATCGCGCGCTCATGTTGTGAATGCTCTCATTGAACCTCGTCAGTAGCCAAGGGATCGATCAACTCGTGGAATCTCGGAGTAACAACACTAGTCACGCTGACAATATGGCGAGGCGGATCGCACGGATTCAGCCATGTCCCCCGCGATTGGAATGCGCGCTACTATCAAGCAGCGCTTGAAATGACTAATGTGATGAGGGGAGGAGCTTTCGACCTGGTTGACCGTATCTTTTTAGGTGTTTCTAGCTCTCGCTGGCTCCAACTGAAAACTACCTCGGCTTGATAGCTCCCACTACCTCCTCGTCGAGCTTCATCACAGATCAGGATCGCAAGAGATAAAAATTGGTAAGAGGACCCCTAGCGGCTAAGGAAGCTCGTGCACAGAGATATTAGGGACCCGACTATCTCTAGAAGGGCCGAAGGTCCGACCCCTCAGGTTCACTCAGACCCCGTCTCCCTGCCACACCAACCTTAGCATCCCTGATGAATCGCTTTCTGACTCTAGGAGACTCAGCCCACTCCATAAATCTCCTATGAAGCCATGCTCCGAGAATTATGAAGACCACTGTGAATATCAAAAGCCCCAGCAAGTTGACAGTCGGACTTAACACCGTGCTCAAGCCGAAGGCAGCTCTGGCTAACTCATTCGCGTAGGTTAGTGGTGAGATCATCGAGATCAGCTTCATCGTGAGCGGAGCCCCACTCAGAGGAACGAAGACCCCACTCACAAATATCATGGGAAGTCTGATGAAATTTAAGGCTATGGTAATATTTCCCGGATACTCCGTCGGGAAGGAGGCGAACATCACACCCATGGCTGCGAAGCATGCTGAGGAGAGGATCAGGCTGAGGATCAGGAGATCGAGCCTCATTACACTAGCTCCGAGGGCTAGAATCCCGACGGCTATGGGCACGGAACCCACCGCCAGCCCATACAAGGCTCCCGCCACCACCTTTCCAGCGAGAATGGAATAGAAGGATATGGGGGCCGATAAGAGCCTGTCGAATGTCTTGAGCTTCCTTTCGAGCGGGATCGAGAATGGTCCTATTGAGGATGCGCTGAACATTACTACCATCGAGGTGAGTCCGGGGAGAGCCCTCTCGATGGGAAGATCCCTTCCAATTATGAAGGAGAGGAACATGAAGAATGGGAACATCACCCCAAAGAGTATAGCGCCAGGCCTAGCGTAGTAGCATCTCAGATCCTTCTTCGCTATCGCCCAGCAGGATGCAAGATCTAACCACACCAGCTTCAAGTCCATACCATCACCCCCCCGCCAATCTCATGAACACATCCTCTAAGCTCGGACCGGATGTATTCAGGCTCAGTATCCTCAATCCCTCCTTCCTAGCCAATTCGAACAGACCCTCCAGGACCGTCGGCGGATCTCCGGTGTAAAGCCTGAACTTATCTCCTTCCTCGATAACCTTCTCCACTCCGGCGAGCCTTTCGAGCCTCGATTTCAACTGTCCTCTCTGGTCAGAGAAAGAAACCACCACCGAGTGAGTTCTGCTTACAATTATCTTCAGTTTTTCCGGGGAATCGATCGCGGCTATCCTTCCACGACTTATCACAGCTATTCTCCGACAGAGGGAGTTGGCCTCCTCCATATTATGGGTGGTGAGGAACACCGTGGTCCCTTCCCTATTCAACTTCCTTACTATCTCCCTGAGCAGCCTGGCCGATGGAACATCCAGCCCGGAGGTGGGTTCATCCAAAAAGAGGATTTCTGGCTGGTGTACTAAAGCCATGGCGATGGCTAGCCTCCTCTTCAAACCCTTAGATAACTTGCCAGCCTTCTCTTGTCTCTTCTCATAGAGTTTAAACATCTCTAGGAGGTCCTTAGCTCTTTCCTTCCTCTCTCCCCTTGGAACTCCATGTATCTCGCCTGAAAATATCACATTATCCCAGACGGATAGTTCAGAATAGATGTTGGACATCTCGGGTACCAATCCGATGCTCATCTTGGCCTCCCTTGGTTCCCTTACCACATCGTATCCCGCGACCCTAGCGATCCCGGAGCTCGGGATTGTTAACCCAGTTAGGATTCTAACCGTGGTCGTCTTGCCAGCGCCGTTAGGTCCAAGGAAACCGAAGATTTCTCCTTTTTCCACATAGAAGGTGATATGATCTACCGCTAGTACGGATCCGTAATACTTGGTCAGTTCCTCGACCTCAATCGCTCTCGCCACCCTCATCACCCCATGTCTCCTCATAGAACTTGAGTAATTCCTCCAAGATCTCCTTCCTAGCTGCTAGATCCCTCAATCCCTCTCTGAGTGCTATGACTCCCATTTCGGTGATTCTGTATATTCTCCTACCCTCAGAATCCCACTCGGACATCAGTAGGCCCCTTCTCTCCATTCTCCTAAGAGTAGTGTAGACAGCCCCGGTTTTGGGGATGTATTCACCCAGAGTCATACTTCTCACCCTCTCAATTATTCTATATCCGTGAACCGGGCCTTCATACGCCATCTTGAGTATGAGGAGCGGCAAGAGGCCGAAGGGTCCTGCACATGAACCGACGCACATACATACATCGCACAGATGTATCATTGCTACATATATAAATGCTACTCAAGACTGAAGATGGCATGAAGAAAGGTCGGGAAGGGTCATTGACTTGGGATTGAACTTCCGGCCCGCGGTACAGTGGTTTTTTATCTGGACCCCGGATCTAACGTTCGATGAAGATCGCAGAGATAGTGGAGGGACTTCCTCTGACCGATAAGGTGTACCTGAGGGATTCCTATCTCAGAGAATCGCCCACCAAGCTGTTGAGGGTGGTGAAGGAGAAGGGTAGCAGGTACTACGTGGTGATCAGCTCTTCCATCTTCCATCCACTGGGAGGAGGGCAACCGAGCGACAGGGGATGGCTCACGGGAGAGGTAAGATTCGAGGTTAAGAAGGCACTGGAGAGCGGCGGGGTGATCGTCCTCTATGGGAAACTCTTGGAAGGAGGGCTGGTGGATGGGATGGAAGTCACCCAAGAGCTGGACTGGGAAAGGAGGTATTACATCATGAGGCTCCACACAGCGGGTCACATAATAGACAGGGCAGTGACCGAAGTGGTAGGGCGGAGCGTGAATACTTTAGGAGCTTTCCACGGTCCACCAAAGGCCTACGTGGAGTACGATGCTTTACTGGACGGTTCACTACTCGATGAGGTAGAGATGAGGGCGAACGAGTTCTTGGACGGAAGGCGCGTCTTCATCTTGGAGGTCAGCAGGGAGGAGTTACCCAGCAGGATCTACGGCGCGCCTAATCTGGGAAGGCTCCCCAAGATGGACAGCTACAGGGTTGTGGAGATCGAAGGCGTCAACGCTATACCCTGTTCCGGAACTCACGTGAGGAGCACATCTGAGGTAGGGGTCATCAGAATCTTGGGAGTTGAGAGGATCGAGGGCGGCACCCGCCTCTTCTACGATGTGGAGTAGGCGGTCGACGTAACTCCCATTAATCTACAGCTACATCCGGGCACTGGATCTCACCTGAACATCACCGGAGCCCCTCTCAGCGGTGGGACGAGTTCGCACGTTAATGGGACCTTTTTATACTATCACGGCATTAATCCGCAGGTGCAGAGCATGAGCGAATCTATTCCCGTGATGCAAGTTAAAAGTTTTATCAAAAGGGCCGAGCCCGTTACCATATTGCCCGACGCCCCCCTGAGGGAGGCCGCCAAGAAGATGGCGGATGAGAAAGTGGGTTTCCTCGTCGTGGTGGATCCAAGTGACCCCAAAAAAGTCGTGGGAGTGCTTTCAGAGAGGGACATAATAAACGCCTTCGGTTACGGCAAAGAGGACTCGAAAGTAAGGGATGTGATGAAAACAGATGTGATCTCAGTCAGGTACGACGATACCGTTTACAAGGCAGCCAGGCTCCTCAGTGAGAACAATATAAGGCACCTCGTGGTGCTAGACGAGGAGGGGAAACTGAAAGGAGTCCTCTCAATAAAGGATCTGGCCTACGGGGAGGGAGCCCTCTTTTCCATAATCTTCTGATCCTGTAGACCCATCAACAATATTTTAATCAAAATTTTATTTA